>CAZUYG010000229.1:0-5888 GCA_964624265.1 uncultured Candidatus Odyssella sp. | reverse complement strand
CAAGGCGGCGCTGGCCGCCAATTTCCGCGGGTTCGAGGATTTCGATCCCGCGAAGATGGCCAAGAAGGTGCCGGTCGAATACCACCCGGGCGCCGTCGCCGCTTATACGAAGCGCGGCTTCTGGCCGCCGAAGCCGTAGCGCGACGAGGCCCGCGGCATGGGCGAACCGAGCGGGGCCGCGGCGCCGCCGCCGGCGCGCTGGCAGCACGCGCTCGAGACGATCCTCGGCGCCGCCCTCACCTTCGTGGCCCTGGGCTGGGCGCTCGAAATCCCGCAGCGCATCGGCTGGGCGCTGTTCGGCGAGCAGTTTCTCGGCGCCATCCTCGCGCTGACGCTGCCGCTTGCTTTCATCGCCACCTCCCGCGGCCGGAAGCTGCGCGGCCGCGCGAGTTGGTACGACATCGCGTTCGCCGCCGTAGGATTCGCCACCGCCGCCTACGTCGCGTGGCGCTATCCGGTCCTCCAGCAGCAATTTGCCTATCGCCCGCCCGAAGCCGTCGTCATCGGCCTGATCCTGCTGGCGCTGACGCTGGAGGGTGTCCGCCGCACCTGCGGGCTGGCGCTGTTCCTCGTCATCGCCGTCTTCATCGCCTATGGGCTGTTCGGCAGCCTCATTCCCGGCGATCTGGGCGCGCGCCGCGTTCTCTGGGACAGGCTGGTCGTCTACCTCTCGATGGACGCCACCGCGATGTTCGGCGGCCCGCTGCTGATCGCGGCCGAGGTGGTGATCGCCTTCATCTTCATGGGCCAGATCATCACCCGCGGCGGCGGCGGGCAGTTCTTCGCCGATCTCGCTTTGGCGGCCGCCGGCAAGTCGCGCGGCGGCGCCGGCAAGATCGCCGTCGTCGGCTCGATGCTGTTCGGCACGATCTCCGGCAGCGCGGTGGCCAATGTCGCCTCGATCGGCGTGATCACGATCCCGCTGATGAAGCGGTCCGGGTTCCAGGCGCATGTGGCGGCGGGCACCGAGGCGCTCGCTTCCACCGGCGGGCAGCTGATGCCGCCCGTGATGGGCGCCGCGGCCTTCCTGATGGCTGAATTCGTGGGCGTGCCCTATCGCACCGTGGCGCTCGCGGCGATCGGGCCGTCGCTCCTCTATTACTTCTCGCTGTTCGTGTTCATCGATTTCTACGCGGCGCGCCGCGGTATCCGCTTCGCGGTGATCGACAAGCCGGTGCCGGTCCGGCATGTGTTCGCCACCGGGTGGCATTTCCCGATCCCGTTCGCGGGGCTGTTCGTCGCGCTGTTCTGGTTCAACTGGTCGGCGCAGCTCTCCGGGCTGTTCGCGAGCGCGATCCTGATGCTGTTCTGCACCACGGTCGGCTATCGCGGCCGGCGCATGCGCGTCGCCGAGCTGTGGCTGGCGATCGTCGGAACCGGCGCCTCGGTCCTCGAACTGATCCTTATCTGCGCCGGTGCCGGGCTCATCATCGGCGTGCTCGGCATCACCGGCGTCGCGTTCAATCTCACGCTCGTGCTCGGTGGCATGGCCGAGGGCAGCGTGATCGCGCTGCTGCTCGTGACGGCGGTCATCGGAACCATTCTCGGCATGGGCATGCCGACGGTCGCCGTTTATGTGCTGCTTGCCCAGCTGATCGGCCCGGCGATGAAGAATGCCGGGCTCGACGAGATCGCCGCGCACCTGTTCCTGCTCTACTACGGCATGCTGTCGATGGTGACGCCGCCGGTGGCGCTGGCGGCCTTCACGGCGGCCGGCATCGCCAAGGCGAACCTGTGGGAGACCGGCTGGCAATCGGTGAAGATGGGCTGGATCGCCTATCTCTTGCCGTTCGTGTTCGTCTTCCAGCCGAGCCTGCTGTTCCGCGGGCCCACTTGGCTCGGCTTCCTCGATCTCGCGACGGCCATGCTCGGCGTGGTGTTCGGCACGGCAGCCCTGATCGGGCATTTCAACCGGCGGCTCGGCCGCACGGCACGCGTGCTGCTGGTTCCGGCGGCGCTGGCGGTCATCCTGCCGGTGGAAGCGCTCGCCTACAGCTGGGCGGTGAACATCGCCGGTTTGCTTGCCGGCGTCGCCGTGCTGGCACTGCACTGGCGCGCCGATCCGGCGGCCGCGCCGCCGGCCTGATTACGGCGCCGCCCCCTATCGGGGCGCGCCGCGCGTCAGCGCGACGGCTCCATCAGCGCGTCGAACGACGCGTAGGACGGCCGTCCCGTTCCGAGGCTGGCGCGGCAGGTCTTGATGTTGGCCGCGGTGGAGCACGATTTCGTCCCGCCGATCTTGCAGCCCGAATCGCGGCATTTCTTGCGCTCGGCCTGCGTGTCGCTGCCGCCGTAGCGGCACTGCTGGCACGGGCTGCCCGAGGTGCAGATATAGCAGCCATCGGCCAGCGCAGCCGGAACCGCGCCGAAGCCGGTCATCCCGAACGTCAACATCGCTGCGAGAAATATGCGCTTCATGCCTTGTCTCCCAATCCCCATGATCGGCCGGACCCGGACGAACCCCGGCGCTCCGTTCTAGCCAATCCGCGCGCCGGCCGCGACTTGTTCCTTGCGGCCCCGCGCTTTAGGTTAACCGCACAAACTCATTCCAGGGATTTCCAATGGCTGCTCCCGCAACGCTGGCCGCGAAACGCCGGCCCGAATCGCGCATCGATACCGCGGTCGCGATCCTCAAGCAGAAATTCGGCGAGCGGCTGTCCACCGCCGAGGCGGTGCGCCAGCAGCACGGCAAGGGCGAGGATCACTTTCCGGTGCTGCCGCCCGACGCCGTCGTCTTCGCCGAGACGACCGAGGACGTGGCCGAGGCCGTGCGCGTCTGCGCCGCGCACAAGGTGCCGGTGATCCCGTTCGGCACCGGCACCTCGCTCGAGGGCCATATCGGCGCCATCGAGGGCGGCGTCACGATCGACCTCTCGCGCATGAACAAGGTGATCGAGGTCAACGCCGAAGATCTCGATTGCCGCGTTCAGGCCGGCGTCACGCGCAAGCAGATCAACGAATATCTGCGCGACACGGGCCTGTTCTTTCCGATCGATCCCGGCGCCGACGCCTCGCTCGGCGGCATGACGGCCACGCGCGCATCCGGCACCAACGCCGTGCGCTATGGCACGATGCGCGAGAACGTTCTCGGCCTCACGGTCGTGCTCGCCGACGGCCGCATCATCAAGACCGCGCGCCGCTCGAAGAAAAGCGCGGCGGGCTACGATCTCACGCGCCTCTTCGTGGGCTCCGAAGGCACGCTCGGCGTCATCACCGAGGTGGCGCTCAAGCTCTACGGCATCCCCGAGGCGATGTCGTCGGCCGTGTGCAACTACCCCTCGCTCGAGGCGGCGGTGAACACGGTGATCGCCACGATCCAGTCGGGCATCCCGATCGCGCGCATCGAGATCGTCGACGAGGCGCAGCTCGACGCGATCAACAAGTATTCGGGCACGAGCTTCGTCGTGGAACCGACGCTGTTCATGGAGTTCCACGGCTCCAACGCTTCGGTGAAGGAGCAGGCCGAGAAGGTGAAGGAGATCTCCGACGGCTTCGGCGGCGGCGGCTTCAAATGGACGACGAGCCCCGAGGAGCGCAAGAAGCTCTGGCAGGCGCGCCACGACGCCGCCTACGCCTCGAAGGCGCTCCGCAAAGGCGCCGACGTGTGGGCGACCGACGTGTGCGTGCCGATCTCGCGCCTGTCGGAATGCATCGTCGAGACTCAGAACGACATCAAGCGGCTCGGCATCATCGCGCCGATCGTGGGCCATGTCGGCGACGGCAATTTCCACGTGACGCTGATCGCCGACAAGAACGACCCCGACGAGATGCGCCGCGCCAACGAATTCAACGAGCGGCTCGTGATGCGTGCGCTGGCGATGGACGGCACCTGCACCGGCGAGCACGGCATCGGCATGGGCAAGATGGATTTCCTGATCGCCGAGCACGGCGACGCGGTCGCGGTGATGCGCACGATCAAGAAGGCGCTCGACCCGGACAACATCATGAATCCGGGCAAGGTGCTGCGGGTCTAGGTCGCGCCCGCAAAGGCTGTCGAGCTTCCGCTTGGCGCCGGAAAGCGGGCCTGGCAGCGAGTATTGCCGCGTAGCCGCCGTATCCAAGCAACGGAAGTCGCCGGCACTACTCGATCACTTCATCGGCCGACACAAGGATACTTTGTGGAATGGCCAGACCGAGCGCCTTCGCGGTCTTAAGATTCAAGACGAGCTCAAAACGGTCCGATTGGACGACCGGCAATTCGCCGGGCTTCGCGCCCTTGAGAATGCGCCCAACATAAGCGCCGGCTTGGCGGTATGCGCCGGCGATGCTTGTCCCATAGCTGATCAGTCCGCCAGCAGTGACGAACTCGCGTAGCTCGTATACCGCCGGGACTGAATAGCGAGCCGTAAGCGCAATGATTTGATCGCGATAGCTGTTGAAGAACGGATCGGAATTGAGAACGAGTACGCCAACGCGCTGTCGTGCTGCGGCGGAGATGGCCGCTTCGAAATCGCGCGCGCTTGCAACATTGAAGTGCAGCAATACACGTCCGAGCGCGGCGGCAGCGGATTCGCTTTCTTTCTTTTCCACCGCATACCTCGGCTCGCTCGGGCGGCCTAAAAATCCGATCGTCGCACCGCTCGGCACTAGGCTCGCCGCCAATTCTACTCGCTTGGCAACAAGGTGCGTGACAAGGAAGCTCACACCGGTGACGTTTCCGCCGGGCTGGTTAAGGCTCGGGACGAACCCCTGTTTTATCGGATCGCCGCCGGTGACGAAGACAATTGGAATTGTCGAGGTCGCTGCCTTTGCCGTAATGGTCGACCAGATGCTGCCGGCGGAGAACAGCACAGCCACCTGGCGATTGACCAACTCGACCGCCATGGCCGGCAGCCGCTCACTTTGCCCGTCGGCCCACCTATACTCGATCAGGACATTTTGGCCGTCTACGAAGCCACTGTCTTGGAGTCCTGTGCGAAATGCCGCCGTCAGATGCGAAAAGCTGGCAGCTGATTGCCCGTTCAGCATGCCGACCAAAGGCATTCTCGTCGACTGCTGCGCGTGCGTTGCCAGCGGCCACGTGAATGTACTACCGCCCGTCAGGGCCAGGAATTCCCGCCGCCTCATGCCGCCCTCGTTCAGAGATCGGCGATCCTAGTATTTCTGATATTTCTCCGAAAGCAGGGGCAAAAAAGCGTCCGACGCGAGCGCCTCAATGTCTTCAATGGGTCGTTGACGAAAATCGGCAACGTCCGGACGAAAGTCTGCTTTGCCGCCGAAAACGGACCTCTAAGGCAGATTCTTGAGCACGCGGCTTAGACGACGCGAACGAGCGCCCGCAGCGCGTCCTCCCACTCGCCGCGGCTGAATTGCAGGATGCGCATCGGCTCGTCGGCGTTCCAGTAGAGATCGAGGACGAGCAGCGGCGCCTTCACCGTGAGGCGATAGGCGCCGGTCCACGGCCGCTGCTTCGGGATCGCCGAAGGATGGGCGGTCTCGGCCGGAATCGCGTGCGGCAGATCCATGCCGTCGCAGCGTAGTTCGAGGCGCGCGCCGTCCGCGGCGGTCGTGGTGAGCGCACAGCCGGATGCGCCGCGTTCGCCTTTGCGCGCCAGCAGCTGCAGCGCGATGCCGGCAAGCTCGGACAGGATCGGCGCGGTGCGGGTCGGCGTCCCGGCGGCATTGCGGTAGGCCGTGCCGCTATCGGTCACCTTTGGGGGTCTTGTATCCCTCATTCTTCCGCACCTTCATGTAATCGCGGAACAGCGCGCGCTTCTCGGCGTCGCCGTTCTCCTTGTGGATGTAGGGGCAGACGTCCACGCAGATATGGCAATAGGTCTCTCGGAAGCGCGAGATCGGGTAGCACTTTTCGATGTCCGTCAGCCAGCGCTTGACGCCGTCGGTCACGATGTAATCGTCCGGAATCGCGTCGCCGGGGCAGTTGTTGC
>CAZUYG010000228.1:0-5903 GCA_964624265.1 uncultured Candidatus Odyssella sp. | reverse complement strand
GCCTCGGGCAGGTTCGCGAACCAGTCGCGGATCGGCGTGAACGCGCCGGTGTAGGTGGCCGGATTCGAGCGCGGCGTGCGCCCGATCGGCGACTGATCGATGTCGATGATCTTGTCGATATGCTCGAGGCCGTGCAGCGCGTCGTGCTCGCCCGGATGCTCGCGCGCGCCGGTCAGCCGCCGCGCCACGGCCTTGTAAAGCGTCTCGATGACGAGCGTCGATTTCCCGCCACCCGAGACGCCGGTGACGCAGACGAACAGGCCGAGCGGGAACTCGGCCGTGAGGTCTTGCAGATTGTTCTCGCGTGCGCCGACGACTTTCAGCGAGCGGCCCTTTTGCGGCCGGCGGCGCTCCACGGGCACGTCTATGACGCGCCGCCCAGTGATGTATTGAGCGGTGAGGCTGGTCGGGTGCTGGAAGACCTTGGCCGGCAGGCCCATGACCACGACCTCGCCGCCGCGCTCGCCGGCGCCGGGCCCCATGTCGATCAGGTAATCGGCCTCGCGGATGGCTTCTTCGTCGTGCTCGACGACGATGATCGTGTTGCCGAGCTCGCGCAGGCGCGTGAGCGTCTCCAGCAGACGCCGGTTGTCGCGCTGGTGTAGGCCGATCGAGGGCTCGTCGAGCACGTAGAGCACGCCGGTGAGCCCCGAGCCGATCTGCGAGGCGAGGCGGATGCGCTGCGCCTCGCCGCCCGAGAGCGTGCCCGAATTGCGCGACATCGTGAGATATTCGAGGCCGACGTTGACGAGGAAGCCGAGGCGCTCGTTGATCTCCTTCAAGATGCGCGCGGCGATCTCGTTCTGCTTGGCGGTGAGCTTCTTCGGCATCGCCGCGAACCAGTCGCGCGCGGCCGAAATCGAGAGCATCGCGATCTCGGAGATCGTCTTCTTGTCGATCTTCACCGCGAGCGCCTCGGGCTTCAGGCGGTGCCCGCCGCAGGCCTCGCATTCCGTCGAGCTTTGATACTTCGCGAGCTCCTCGCGCACCCAATCGGATTCGGTCTCGCGCCAGCGCCGCTCGAGGTTCGGGATTACGCCTTCGAACGGCTTCGTGGTCTCGTATTTGCGCACGCCGTCGTCGTAGCGGACCGTCACCGCCTCGTCGCCGCTGCCGTTGAGGATGATCTTGCGGATCTTCTCGGGCAATTCGCGCCACGGCGTCGTCACGCTGAACTTGTAGTGCCGCGCGAGGCTGTCGATCGTCTGCTGATAGTATTGCGATGTGGAGTCCGACCACGGCGCCAGCGCGCCGTCGCGCAAGGTCGCGCGCGGATCGGGCACGATCAGCTCGGGGTCCATGTAGAGCTTGGTGCCGAGGCCGTCGCAGGCGGGGCAGGCGCCGTAGGGGTTGTTGAACGAGAACAGCCGCGGCTCGATCTCGGCGATCGTGAAGCCGGAGACCGGGCAGGCGAATTTGGATGAGAACGTCGTCCGCTTGCCGCCATCGGCCTGCTCGACGAAGACGAGGCCTTCGCCGATCTCGATCGCGGTCTCGAGGCTGTCGGCGAGGCGATTGCCGAGCTCGGGCGTGGTCACGAGGCGGTCGACGACGACTTCGATGTCGTGCTTGCGCTTCTTGTCGAGCGCGGGCACCTCGTCGATCTCGTAGATCTTGCCGTCCACCTTCACGCGCTGGAAGCCGCGCTTCTGCAGCTCCTGGAATTCCTTGCGGTATTCGCCCTTCCGGCCGCGCACGACCGGCGCGAGAATGTAGAGGCGCGTGCCCGTGGGCATCGCCAGGATCGCGTCGACCATCTGCGAGACGGTCTGGCTCTCGATCGGCAGGCCGGTCGCCGGCGAGTAGGGGATGCCGACCCGCGCCCACAGCAGGCGCATGTAGTCGTAGATTTCGGTGACCGTGCCGACCGTCGAGCGCGGGTTGCGCGAGGTGGTCTTTTGCTCGATCGAGATTGCAGGCGAGAGGCCTTCGATCAAGTCAACGTCGGGCTTGCCCATCAGTTCGAGAAACTGGCGGGCATAGGCCGAAAGCGATTCGACGTAGCGCCGCTGGCCCTCGGCATAGATCGTGTCGAAGGCGAGCGACGACTTGCCCGAGCCCGAAAGGCCCGTGATGACCACGAGCCGGTTGCGCGGAATGTCGACGTCGACGTTCTTGAGATTGTGCTCGCGCGCCCCGCGCACGCGGATCATCGGGGCGTCGATGTCAAAGCCCTTCGCCGTCATAGGAATGAAACCAATGCGGAACGGATGGAATATGGGGCGGCGACCGGCCGGAGTCGACTCTCGCCGCCGCGGGTCACGGCCGCGTCTTGGGATAAGTCGCCGCGTCTCAGCGCCGCGGGCAGCCCGGGAACTCTCGCGCGAGCGCCTCGGCCCAACGGCGGTTGGCCAGCGGCGTCGGATGCCCGTCGTCGGGGATACGGTATTCCTGCGCGAGCGGGCCGACCATCGTTTGGAAGCGAAGGATGCGCAGGCCCCGGCGCTCCAGCTCCGCGAGCGCCGGCGTCGTAAGCTCCTCGGCGTGCCAGACGAGGATCGTCAAAGGAACGCCGTGCCGCGTCCGCAACAAGGCATCGGCGCGGCTCAGCGCCTCCGTATAGAGCGCGCGCGCGGCCGGAATCCGCTCGGGCAGGTCCGGAAGAATGGGGCGCACGAGATCATGATAGAACGTGCTGGCGCTCAGGAAGCCGGAGAAGTCGAGGCGGAACTGCCGCCAAGAGGTCAGCGAGGGCGGGCTGTGGAAGCGTCCGGTTCGCGTGACCACGCCATCGATGAGCGCGTAACGCGGATCGAACCGGCTCCATTCGGTCCGGCCGACGATGCGCAGCATGTGGTCGTCGATCGAGATGTAGTAGGCGGCGGCCAACGGCGGGCGGACGATCTGCGCGAAGCGCGGGTGCTCGAGCCAGGCCAGCACATGATGCGGCCCATAGGCGGGGAGCCCAAGGTTCACGACGTTCAGCCGCTTGCCGGTGGCTTCGGAGAACCGGTTCGGCAGCGTGTCCGCGTCGGCGATGCCTTCGCCGAAGCTGAACGAGTCGATCATGAACGCGACCGTGCAGGGCCCGTTGGGATCGCCCTCCGTCGCGCGGAGGCCGCCGCGGAGCGTGTAGGTGGCATCGTAGATCACGGACCGGTCTGCGCGCCGCCGGACCGCGCGAATGGCGCCGTCCTCGACGTCGGGGCGAAAGCCCAGTTGGGAGTCGTCGCGCATCATCGACCGGCCGCGATCGCGATATGCCACATACGGCGGGGCGAAGTATCCGAACCCATTCGCGATGAGAGCGAGGCACTCGGCGATCAGCAACAGCGTGGCGACGAAGCCCAGGCCCTTGAACAGCCGCAGCCAGATGCGGCGCCGAACCATCATTTGCAGAGCGGCGCCAGCGGCCACGGCGGCGGCGAGAATCAGTGCGGCCTGATAGAGCGCGCCGATCGTGCCCGACCAGACCGCGAATCCGGCAAGCAATCCCAGTGCCGCTAGGGCAGCAGCGGCCATTGCCTGCCGCCGCCGCGCCGGCATGGCGCGATCCTCGCCGCCGCGCGTTTCCGCGCCCGATGTCACCGATAGAGCCCGCGCTTCCTGTGCCAGCCTTCGATCGATTCGGCCGGGTATTCCTTGAAGCGCTTGTCTTTGCGGCTCACGGTCATCACCGGCACCCAGTTCGCCTTGGAGCCGAGCATCAAGTGCACGCGCTCGGGCGTCTTCGGCAGTTTTGTGTCGATCGCGGCGGCGAGCGGGTGCACCAATTCCGGCCAGCGTGGATCCCAGAGCCAGAGATGGCTGCCGCATTTCCGGCAGAAGTGCCGCCGCGCTTCGCTGCGGCGCCCGTTCATGCGCGCGCGATACACGGCGAGGTGCCTGCGACCGGCAACTTTGAGGCTTTTCGCTTCGCCCATGAGGTTGATCGCGTAGCCGCCGCCGCCGGTCGTCTTGCGGCAGATCGAGCAGTAACAAAGGTTGAATGGATAGGGCGTGTGGCTTTCGAGCGAGAACCGCACGGCGCCACAGTGGCACGAGCCTTCGAGTTTCATCGCGTTCCTCCCCATCTTCCACAGCGGCGGATTTTTTCGACTCGCCCCTGCGGCGGCGCGGGGCTAGAGTAGAACCGAATTAGAACACTTTATCGGAGGCCGTGCGGCACCATGGCGGGCAGCGTCAACAAAGTCATTCTCGTCGGCAACCTCGGCCGCGACCCCGAAATTCGTAACTCGCAGGATGGGCGCCGAATCGCGAACTTCTCGGTGGCGACATCGGAGTCGTGGCGCGACAAGGCGACCGGCGAACGCAAGGAGCGCACGGAGTGGCATCGCGTCGTGATCTTCAACGACAAGCTCGCGGAGATCGCGCAGCAATATCTGCGCAAGGGCACGAAGGTCTATGTCGAGGGCCAGTTGCAGCGGCGCAAGTATCCCGACAAGGAGACGGGCCAGGAGCGCGAGATCACCGAAGTCGTGATCACGGCGTTCAAGGGCGATTTCACGATTCTCGACAGTCGCGGCGGCGGCGCGGGCGCGGGCGCCGAAACGGGCAATGGCGGCATGAGCGACAGCGCGCGCCCGTCGTCCGGGCGGGCGCCGCAGAAGCAGCCCGCCGGCGGCAAGGATTTCGACGACGATATCCCGTTCTAGAACCGCGGCTCGCCGCGGCATAGACCGTGACCGCACCGTTCCGGCGCGCCGTCTACTTCATCGCCGGCTTCGATCCGAACGGCGCGCAATATCTCTACTGGCTGTTCCGGCAGGAGATCGGGAAGGATAACGCGCTTCACGGCCGCGCGACCAACATCGGGCGCCTCGCGGCCGACTCCGACGGGCTACCGGGCTGGCGCATCGAGACCGAGGATGCGGGCCGGCCCGTTACCGTCGACTACACGGTGCTGAGCCCGCGCCCGGTCGTCGTCGGCAACTACTATGTCCGCGACGTCTTCCGCCTGATCGCGGCGTACGTCCTTGCGCTGTTCGCGTTCATCCGGTCGGGCGGAATCCTGTATCTGCGTAAGGCGCCGCTGCCGGCGTTTCTCGTCGTCCTCTACGTCATCCTCGCCGTGCCGGGGTTCTTCTGGATCGGCACGACGCTGGCGCATTGGCCGATGCTGCTGCTGCCTGACAGCGTCGGCGAGCCCTGGCGGCTGCTTGGACGGCTCGCGGGCGGCCTCATCTTCCTCCAGGCTGTCTATCTCGCCGAACGCGTGATCTGGCTCTACTTCTTCGTCTCGGCGCTGCGCATGCTCACGCTGCAGGCCGCGGGCCGCGCGCACGCGCTCGACCGCATGGTCGAGGAGTGGGTGCGTATCGTCGCCGCGCGTCAGGCCGAGCGCCATTACGACGAGGTGCTGATCGTCGGACACAGCCTCGGCTCGATCCAGGGCATCGAGATGGCCGAGCGGCTGCTGGGCGATCCGGCCTGCGCCGGAAGGCTTTCCCTGCTCACGATCGGCTCGGCTGACGGGTTGCTGTCGTGCCAGCGCAACGCGAAGCGCTTCCACGCCGCCACCGCCGCCGCCGCGATCTCGCCCGACCTCGTCTGGGTCGAATACTGGGCGCCGACCGACGCGATCTGCCGCGGCTGGATCGATCCGGTGGCGTTCGCGGGCATCGATCTCGGCGGCCGGCCGCAGCGCGGGCCCGCGATGCGCAAGGTCGATCTCGGCACGATGTTCCCCGGCCTCAATCCGAAGCGCGTGCCGCTGAATCTCGTGAAGCAGCACTTCCTCTATCTTTCCGCGGGCGCGGCGAAGACCGATTACAGCTATTTCCAGACCATCTGCGCCGCGAAGCGGCTCTCGTAGGGCCTCGGATCAGCGCTCGACCTTGGCGACCCGATCGCGCTCCATCGCATAGCCGATCCCGGCCCAGCGCACCCGGCGCACGACGAGGCTGGCCGCGAGGCCATAGACATGGAGCAGCGCGGGCACGAACGGAAACAGCGTGTCGAAC
>CAZUYG010000227.1:0-5920 GCA_964624265.1 uncultured Candidatus Odyssella sp. | reverse complement strand
CCCGCCGCCAGCGAGAACGAGACGCCGCCCACGGCCTGCACGCCGCCGAACGCCTTTGCAATGCCGCGGACCTCGAGGACGTTCAACTGCGGCCTCCCACGAGCTCTTCCCGGCGCACGAAGCCGAGCGCGGTTCCGACGTGGTCGCGCAGGAAGCCCGCGATTCCCTGCGGGAACGCGAGCACGATGACGACGATGAGAAGGCCGAGCATGCCCTGCCAGTAATCCGCCAGCTTGGGAGCGCCGAACAGGCCCCAGAAGCCCGGATCCTTCACGATGTCCCTGAGCCACTCGAACGCCGCGGCGCCGACGATGGGGCCCGCCAGCGTCTGCGCGCCGCCCAGCATCACCATGTACAGCGCGTCGAACGAGTGCGGGATGTCGAGGATGTCCGGGAACACGCTGCCTTTGGAGTAGGCGAAGAGGCCGCCGGCCATTCCGGCGAACGCGCCGGCCAGGGTGAAGGCAAGCCATTGGTGCGTGCGCACGTCGATGCCGATGGCGTCGGCCCGGCGCGGCGAATCGCGGCCCGCGCGCATCACCGCGCCGAACGGCGCGAACAGGAACCGCCGCAGCAGGATCACGCCGCCCGCGGTGAGCGCCAGCACGAGGTAGTAGTAGGCGGTGCGGTCGAGCACCCACGGGCTGCGGCGGAGGCCGAGAATGCCGTTCTCGCCGTCGGTGAAATTCGACTGGAACGCGTAGCTCCAGATGATCTGCGCGCCGGCGAGGGTCAGCATCGCGAAATACACGCCCGAGAGCCGCGCGGCGAGCCAGCCGACGAGGAGCGCGCCCGCCGCCGCGAGAAACGGCGCGCTGAGCAGGCCGACTTCCATCGGCACCTTGTAGTATTTGAGCAGCAGCGCGGCGGCATAGGCGCCGAGACCGAAATAGGCGGCGTGGCCGAACGAGTGCAGGCCGCCCGGCCCCGCGATGAAGTGCAGGCTCGCGGCGAACAGCACGAGGATCAGCATGTCGACCGCGAGCAGCGCCATGCTTTCGCCGAACAGCGGCAGCAGCAGCAGCGCCACGCCGAACGCGGCGTAGAGCAGCTTGAGGCGAGGCGTGGCGGGGCGGAGCGGGGCCTCGGCCGTGCCGGCGTGTCCGCCCGTGGCGACGCTCTGGCGGCCCAGCAGACCCCACGGGCGCACGACGAGGACGACCGCCATCACGATGAACATGAGGACGAGCGTGATCTTCGGCAGCACGAGAATGCCGAACGCGTTGAGCTCGGCGATGATGAAGGCGGCAAGGTAGGCGCCGGCGATGCTGCCCATGCCGCCGACCACGACGACGACGAAGGCCGGCGCCAGGATCAGCAGGTCCATGGTCAGGTTCACGGATTCGGGCCGCAGCATCTGCAGCGAGCCGCCGAGCCCGGCAAGGGCCGCGCCCACGAACAGCACGCTCGTGAACAGGAGCTTCTGGTTGACGCCGAGCGCGCCCACCATCTCGCGATCCTGCGTCGCCGCGCGCACCAGCGTTCCCCACCGGGTCTTGGTCATCAGCAGCCAGATGGCGCCGAGCACCCCGAGGCCGATCGCGATGAAGACGATATCGAAAACCGGAACCGTCTGATCGCCGATCGAGATCGTGCCGCGCAGCGCGGGCGAGGTCTTGTCCTGCACGCCCCAGACGGCGCGCGTGGCGTCCTTGACGATCAGCACCACGCCGAACGTGGCGACGAGCTGAAACAATTCGGGCGCGCGATAGATACGCCGCAGCAGCAGCACTTCCATCGCGACGCCGAGCAGGCCGACGATCAGCGCGCCGCCCGCGATCGCCACGAGAAAGCCGGTCACGCCGGTGCCGAGTTCCGTCACCAGCGTGTGGGCGACGTAGGCGCCCAGCATGTAGAGCGAGCCGTGCGCGAAGTTGACGATGCGCGTGACGCCGAAAATCAGCGACAGGCCCACCGCCACCAGGAACAGCGACGACGCGCTCGCCAGACCGGTCAGGAATTGGACGAAGTAGAAGGACATCGAGTGCCGCGCGATCCTTTCCTCTCCCGCGTAAGCGGGAGAGGAGGGGCCCATTCGGCGCCATGGGCGTCGAATGGGAGGTGAGGGAACCCCCGTGGCCGCTTTCGTACGGCGGTGCCCGCGGAAAGGCCGCCCCTCACCTCCCATTCGCCATGCGCGCCGAGGCGCGCACAGCGAACGGGCCCCTCCTCTCCCGCAGCGCGGGAGAGGGAAGGCGAATCGCTATTTCATCGCATCCGCCGGACGCAGCTTCTTCACTTCGTCGTCGGAGGGCATGAACTTCGCGCCGTCGGCGTAGTACCAGTTCTTCATCGTCGGCTTGCCGCCCTCGACCGTCGTGAGGCCCACATAGGCGCCGAGCGTCGACTGCTGGTCGAGCGCGCGGAAGTAATAGGGACCCATCGGCGACTTGAGCTGGATGCCGCGCGCCGCCTTGATCAGCGATTCGGTGTCGGTCTTGCCGGCCTTCTGGATGATGCCGGCGGCGGCATACATCCAGGTGTAGCCGACGATCGAGCCGAGCCGCGGATAGTCGTTGTATTTCGCCTGATAGGCCTTCACGAACGCGTCGTGTTCCGGCGTCTTGATCTTGGCCCACGGATAGCCGGTGACGATCCAGCCCTCCGGCATGTCGGCGCCGAGCGGATCGGCGTATTCGGGCTCGCCGGTCAGCAGGCTCACCACCGTGCGGTCCTTGAACAGGCCGCGCGCGTTGCCTTCCTTGATGAACTTGGCGAGATCGCCGCCGAAGGTGACGTTGTAGATCGCCTCGGGCGCGGCTTTCAGCAGCGCCTGCACTTCCGCGCCGGCATCGATGCGGCCGAGCGCCGGCCATTGCTGCACGACGACCTCGACGTCCGGACGAACCTTCTTGAGGTTCGCGATGAACGATTTCACGGCGTCCTGGCCGTAGGCGTAGTTGGGCGCGATCGTCGCCCACTTCTTCGCCTTCGACTTCTTCGCCTCTTCCACCAGCATCAGCGCCTGCGAGTTCGTGCTGGCGCGCAAGCGGAACGTGTAGCGGTTGCCCTTCTCCCACACGATCTGGTCCGCGAGCGGCTCGGCGGCCAGGAAGAACACTTTCTGCTGCGCGGCGAAATCGGTGACGGCGAGGCCGATATGGGAAAGGAACGTGCCGCCGATCATGACGACCTTGTCCTTCACCACCATTTCCTCGGCGATCTTCACCGCGTCGCCGGGTTTGCCGCCGTCGTCGCGCGCGATCACCTCGAGCTTCTTGCCGAGCACGCCGCCGGCCTTGTTGATCTCTTCGAGCGCGAGCTCCCACGCCTTCTTGTAGGGCTGCGTGAAGCCGGGCATGCCCGAGTAGGAATTGATCTCGCCGACCTTGATGCTGTCCTGCGCGCCCGCGGCCGGGATCATCCCGAGCGCCGCGATCGCGGTCGTCGCTGCAAGCAGATAGCGCCTGTTGAGTGTCATTGCCGTCCTCCTCCTTTGCTCCCAGATTGAAATATTGGCCATTATTCCGCCGCGTGCGACTGCTGTTCCGCGCGGATCATGCGCTCGACGGCGCGGCGGCCGCGCTGCGGTCCATTGTCGATCACGAGCTTCACCGGCGGACGCGCCGGCTTTTCGTCTTCGGCGGCCTGCACCGCCTCCAGCACCGCGACGTCCTCGCTGAACGCGTGGATGAGCTGGTCGGTCATGAGCCTGGAGACGTCGGCGTCGCCGGGCGCGAAGTTGCGCACCTGCATCCAGTGGTAATGCGACGACTTCTCGGTCTCCGGCGCGAAGAAGTGGCACGAATAGGTGCGGTAGGCGCCGTCGCGGTCGGCGTCGCCGTGGCCCATGCCGACGGGCCCGCTGCCGAAATCCGTGATCGCGACCGACGGCGCATAGTAATTGTAGTACTGCCAGCGGTCGCAATGCGCATCGAGGCCGGTGAGCTTCTTGATGATCGGCACCGGCGGCCGGTCGAGCGTCCAGCGGATGACCGTGATCCGGTCGCCGTCCTGCTCGGTCTCCACCGGGATATCGGCCATCTCCGGGCTGCCGAGCGTCGAGAGATGCACGAAGCTGACATGCATCGGGTCGAGCAGGTTGTCGGCGATGTTCTGGTAGTGCGTGCGCACGTAGGTGTAGGGGCCGCGGTTCGTCGTCCAGCCCGGCATGTCGTACGCCGGCAGCTTGAAGAGCTTGCGGTGGTCGGCGGCCGCCGCGTCGCCGGTCCAGATCCAGACGAGACCGAGATGATCGACGGCGGGGTAGGCGCGCACGCGCGCCTGCGCGGGAATGCTGGCCTGTCCGGGAATGCGCACGCAGGCGCCGGAGGCATCGTACTCCATGCCGTGATAGCCGCAGACGACGGCGTCGCCCTTCAGCGTTCCCATCGAGAGCGGCAGGTATTTGTGGCAGCAGCGGTCTTCGAGCGCCACCGGCGCGCCGCTCGCGGTGCGATAGAACACGATCTTCTCGCCGAGCATCGTGCGCTGCTGCAGCGCGCGCCCGAGATCGTGGCTCCAGAAGGCGGGATACCAGGCGTTACGCACGAAGCTCATGGCTGCTGCCGCTCCCTCTCTTCCGCTCAACGCTGCCCGTCGCCGACCTTGATCTCGGCCGCCGTCAGGCCGCCGGCGCGATTGTGGACGCGCGGGCCGGTCGTCATCGCGAGCACGAACACGAGCTCATGCGAACGCGGCGCATCGGGGATGCGCACTTCCATCGCGTCGAAATGCGAGCGCACATAGGCGGCGTTGATGTGGTGGATCGGAATGTCGATCGTGGCGCCCATGCCGCCGACCTTTTTCGTCGAGGGCACGATCGCCTTGGCGCCGCCGAGCAGCTCGCGCATCGCATAGCCGCCGGGAACGTGCCACAGCGCGCCGTGCTCCAGTTCGCCGGCCTCGCCGACGATGGCGCCCTTGCCGTAGGCCTCGATGGATTTCGGATCGCCGCCGAGGGCCGCGACCAGGCGGCGCGACATCTCGAGGCCGAGCGGCTTCAGCGCCTCCATCATCGGCATGATGTCGGCGGCGTATTTGCCGGCGTAAGGGTTGTGCAGCACGGCGGCCACCGCCGCGCGCGTGCGCGGACGCTCGGGTCGCGGCCCGCCCTCGTGCAGGATCTCTTCGGCGATCACGACGAATTTCCGCACCTGAACGAGCTCGTTCTCGTAGGCCGTCGTGCGCGCGGCGGCTTTGGGGTTCATCACGTTCATGCGTGCAAGCTCCATGCCATGCGTTTTTCGGGGATGGCCGCCGTCGCGTCCGTGCCGCCGGCCGCGATGCGCCGTCCCTGCAGTTCGATGTAGGCCGCTTCGATCACACCCGCCGCGCGATACGTTCGTGCGGCGCGCTCGCCCTGCGCCAGCGCCGCCGCGCAAGATGCGGCATCGAGCGTGCCGACGCTCACCGTCACGCGATGCTCGCGCAAATCGCTGTCGGGGTCCAGATCGCGCGCGGGGCGGCGCTCGATCGCCGGATCATCCGTATTCACTGCATTGGCGATCATCGTCGCCGCCGCGTCGGCCGCAGCCGCGTCGCGCGCCAGCACCGTGACCGAATCGGCGATGCCGAGCGAGAAGCTGCGCCCGCGCCAGCCGCTCGTCGCGATGCCGCGCACTGCGTCCTCCGCCGCGATGCTCGCGGTGGCCGAAATCTTGGGCTTGCTCAGATCGCCGACGATTCCCGTCTCGAATCGCTCGCCCGGCGCGAGATGAATCGCGATGTCGCCGCCATTGTTGACGTAGGCTTTGCGGAGATCGCGCCCCGCGATCATCGCCGCCAGCACTTCGTCCGCCACTGCGCCCGCCACCGCCGCCATCGGCGTGATGAACTGATTTGCGAACCGGGCGCACGCAACCCACATCCGCCGCGCGACAGCGCCGGAAAGCGGACAATCCTGTTCCTCTCCCGCGCAGCGGGAGAGGAGGGGCCCAAGCAATGCCGCTTGGGCCTTGCGTGGGAGGCGAGGGACCGG
>CAZUYG010000226.1:0-5926 GCA_964624265.1 uncultured Candidatus Odyssella sp. | reverse complement strand
TTCGTGCCGCAGGGGCGCGAGATCTTCCCGCTGCTGACGGTCGAGGAGAACCTCAAGACCGGCTTCGCGGCGCTGCCGCGCGGGGCGCGCTCGATCCCGTCGGAGATCTTCGACCTCTTTCCGGTGCTGAAGACGATGCTGAAGCGCCGCGGCGGCGATCTTTCCGGCGGCCAGCAGCAGCAGCTTTCGATCGCGCGCGCGCTGGTCACGCGCCCGCGCCTGCTGATCCTCGACGAGCCGACCGAGGGCATCCAGCCCTCGATCATCAAGGATATCGGCAACGTGATCCGCTATCTCGCCGGGCGCGGCGACATGGCGATCCTGCTGGTCGAGCAGTATTACGAATTCGCGCGCGACCTCGCCAACGGCTACGCGGTGATGGACCGCGGCGAGGTCGTCCTCGCCGGCCGCCGCGAAGACATGGACGAGGCGAAGGTCCGGCGGTATCTGACCGTCTAGTCCCGACCGTCCCATTCCGTCATCCTGAGCGAAGCGAAGGATCTCTCTCCGCAGAGCCGGAGCGCTGCGCGCAGTGCCGCGCTTCCTGTGCGAGAGATGCTTCGCTTCGCTCAGCATGACGAGATTGGTCAATGAAGAACTTCCAAGGCAAAACCGCCATCGTCACCGGCGCCGCCTCGGGCATCGGGCTCGGCATCGCGCGGACCTTCGCGCGCGCCGGGATGAACATCGTACTGGCCGACATCGAAGACGCGCCGCTCGCGCGGGCTTGCGCGGAAATCGAGGCACTCGGCGCCCGGGCGATCGCGGTCAAGACCGACGTGTCGGACCGCGCCGCCGTGATGGAGGCCGCCGCCGCGACGGAGCGCGCGTTCGGCAAGCTCCACGTCGCCGTCAGCAATGCCGGCGTCTCGCTGCACAATCAGGACCTTGCCGCGATCGCGCCGGCCGATTGGAACTGGCTGATCGGCGTGAACCTGCTCGGCGTCATTCACGGCATCCAGGCCTTCCTGCCGCTGCTGCTGAAGCACGGCGAAGAGGCGCATCTCGTCAACACGGCCTCCATCGCCGGCTTTCAGGTGAACCCCGAGATGCACAGCGCCGGCTATGCGATGACCAAATACGGCGTGGTCGCGCTGTCCGAAGGGCTCGAAAACGAATTGAGAGGCACGAAGGTCGGCGTCTCGGTGCTGGCTCCGGCCGCGGTCGATACGCTGATCTACCGCTCCGCGCGCAACCGGCCCGCGCGCTTCGGCGGCGCCACCGAGCGGCAGGACGAGCTGTTCCTGAAAGACCTGCTCGCCGCCGGCTGGCCCCCCGACCGCGTCGGCGCGCGCGTGCTCGACGCGATCCGCGCCCGCGAGTTCTTCGTTTTCACCCATCCGGCGACGCGCATTTGGGTGGAGAAGCGCCACGCGCGGCTGATGGAAGCCTTCGACCGCGCGGCGGCGTGGGAGAAGTCGCACCCAGCCTGACACGCGATCCGGGGCCGTGGCCTAAAGTGACCCGCTATTGACCTTTCTGCCAGCGGGCCGCGGTGGTACGAGGGGGCATGGCCCGCTCCCGCACCGTGCTGATGCTCGCGTTCCCGAATGCCCAGCTGCTGGACATCACGGGGCCGCTCCAGATGTTCGCCGGCGCCAACGACGAGCTGTCGCACCAGGCCTATCGGCGCGAACTCGCGGCGCCCAAGGCCGGGCCCTTCGCCACGTCGTCCGGGGTGCGTCTCGTCGCCGACCTGTCTTTCGCGCAAGTCACCGCCGCGCGCCTCGCGCGCACGCACACTTTGCTGGCGGTCGGCGGCGAGCCCGGCATGCGCGCGGAGCTCGAACGCGGCGGTGTGACGGAAATCGTCGCCCGGGCAAAGGGGCGAGTCCCGCGCATAGCCTCGGTGTGCAGCGGCACGTTCTTCCTCGCCGCAGCCGGAGTCCTCGACGGCAAGCGCGCGGCCACGCATTGGAGCGAGGTCGACGCATTGCGGCGATTCCGCCCCGCGGTCGCCGTCGAGGACGACGCGATCCACGTCGAGGACGGCGGCGTGTGGACGTCGGCCGGCGTCACGGCCGGGATGGATCTCGCGCTGGCGATGATCGAGGCCGATTTCGGCCGGCACCTCGCGCTCGCGATCGCGCGGCGCCATGTCGTTTTCCGCATTCGGCCCGGCGGGCAAAGCCAGTTTTCGGCGGAATTGACCGCGCAATACGCAGGCAACCTGCGCATTCGCAGGCTCGCCGAGCACATCGCCAGGGCGCCCGACGGCGCGTGGCGCACCGACGACCTGGCGGCGGAAGCCGGCGTGTCGCTGCGCTCGCTGAGCCGCCTGTTCCGCGCGGCGCTGAATGTGAGTCCCGCCGATTTCGTCGAGCGGGTCCGCATCGACCTCGCCCGCCGCCGCCTGCTCGAGACCGACGACAACGTCGAGACCATTGCCCTGCGTTGCGGCTTCGGCTCGCGCCGGCGGATGGATCGCGCCTTCGCGCGCGCGATCGCGGTGTCGCCCACGGATTTCCGCGCACGCTTCAAGACCAATGGAGGCAAGTCATGGCGCCCTTCAACGTCGGCTTCGTGATCTTCCCCGAGCTGACCCAGCTCGATTTCACCGGGCCCCTGCAGGTGCTGGCGCGGCTGCCGAATTCGGCGACCTGCATCGCCGCGAAGTCTCTGGCGCCGGTGCCGAGCGACTGCACGCTCAGCCTCATGCCGACGCACACTTTCGCGACGTGCCCGCCGCTCGACCTCATCTGCGTGCCCGGCGGAAGCCAGGGCGTTGCGCAGGCGATTGCCGATCGCGAAACCGTGGACTTCGTCCGCCGTCAGGCGGCCGGCGCGAAATACGTAACGTCGGTCTGCACCGGCGCGTTCCTGCTCGGGGTCGCCGGCCTGCTCGAGGGGCGGCGCGCGACCACGCACTGGGCCTATGCGGACTTGCTGCCGCTGGTCGGCGCCACGCACGAGAAGGCGCGCGTGGTCAAGGACGGCAACGTGATCACCGCCGGCGGCGTCACGTCCGGCATCGATTTCGGGCTCAGCGTCGTCGCCGAGCTGGCCGGCGAAAACGTCGCGCGCACGATTCAGCTCGGCATCGAATACGATCCGGCGCCGCCGTTCGACTCCGGCCATCCCGATCGGGCGCCCGCGGCGATCACCGACTCGCTGATGTCCGGCCGCTACGCGACGTTCCGCTCCGCCTATCGCGCGGGCATCGCCGGCGCCCGCGCGGCCTGACGGGACGCCGCGCCTTCAGTACGACCGCGGCAATCCCAGCACGTGCTCGGCGATGTAGGCGAGGATCAGGTTCGTCGAAATCGGCGCCACCTGATAGAGCCGCGTCTCGCGGAACTTGCGCTCGACGTCGTAGTCCTCGGCGAAACCGAAGCCGCCATGCGTCTGCAGGCAGGTGTCGGCCGCGAACCATGAGGCTTCCGAGGCCAGCATCTTCGCCATGTTCGCTTCGGGGCCGCACGGCGTGCCGGCTTCGTAGAGCGAAGCCGCGCGCTTGACCATCAGCGCCGCCGCCTGGCTTTGCGCGTAGGCGCGCGCGATCGGGAACTGGATGCCCTGGTTCTGGCCGATCGGCCGGCCGAACACGACGCGGTCTTTCGCGTAGTCGCGCGCCTTGGCGATGAACCAGCGCGCGTCGCCGACGCATTCCGCCGCGATCAGGATGCGCTCGGCGTTCATGCCGTCGAGGATGTAGCGGAAGCCGGCCCCTTCCTCGCCGATCAGGTTCTCCGCCGGCACTTCGAGATTGTCGAAGAACACTTCCGTCGTCGCGTGATTGATCATCGTGCGGATCGGCCGGATCGTGAGGCCCTTGCCGAGTGCCGCGCGCATGTCGACGAGGAACACCGAGAGCCCTTCGGTCTTGCGCTTGGCCTGGTCGCGCGGCGTGGTGCGCGCCAGCAGCAGCATGAGATCCGAATGCTCGGCCCGGCTCGTCCACACCTTCTGGCCGTTGACGACGTAGCGGCCGCCCTGCTTCACCGCCGCGGTGCGGATCGCCGTGGTGTCCGTGCCGGCCGTGGGCTCGGTGACGCCGAAGGCCTGGAGGCGCAGGCGGCCGGCCGCGATCTCGGGCAGGAAGCGCGCCTTCTGCGCGGCGCTGCCGTGGCGGAGGATCGTGCCCATCGTGTACATCTGCGCGTGGCAGGCGGCGCCGTTGCCGCCGCTGGCGTGCACTTCCTCGAGGATCGCCGCCGCGGCGCCGATGCCGAGGCCGCTGCCGCCGAACTCCTCGGGGATCAGGCAGCCGAGATAGCCCGCCTCGGTCAGCGCGCGCACGAATTCGGTCGGATAGGTCCGTTCGCGGTCGAGCTTGCGCCAGTATTCGCCGGGGAAGCGCTGGCACAGTGCGCGGACGCCCGCGCGGATATCGGCGTGGTCCTCGGCAGGGCGGGCGTGGTCGGTCATGGCGCGGGGTTCTATCACCACTCCAAGCCGTTGAGCCACGCTGCAATTCGGCCTAGCTTGGCCGCGGGGTGTTGTTCCGGAGGAATGCGATGAGGCGCGCGATCCTGGCCGCGTCGGCGGCGTTGATGGCGGCCGCGCCCGCCCAGGCGCAGAACGAGCCGCCGAAGCCGGCGCAGATCGTCGTCAACGGCTCGGGCGGTGCGCAGGAAGCGGGCTCGCGCAAGGCCTTTTTCGAGGAATTCGAGAAGCGCACCGGCATCAAGGTGGTGGCGACGAGCCCGCCCAATTTCGCGAAGCTGGCCGCGATGGTGAAGGCCGGCAGCGTCGAATGGACGATCACCGAGCTCGACATCGAGGAGGCGATCCGCGCCGAGCAGATGGGGCTGCTGGAGCCGATCGACGACAAAATCGTCGATCGCTCGCGCTTTCCCGGCGAGGCGCGGACGCGGAAATACGTCTTCTCGCGCGCGGTCTATTCGACCGTGATGGGCTATCGCACCGATGCCTGGCCGGCGGGCAAGGGCCCCAAAGATTGGAAGGATTTCTGGGACACGGCGAAATTCCCCGGCCCGCGCGCGATGCAGAACCGGCCGGTCGACAACCTCGAATTCGCGCTGCTGGCCGACGGCGTGGCACCCGACAAGCTGTACCCGATCGACGTCGCGCGCGCCTATCGCAGCCTCGACAGGATCAAGCAGCACGTGGCCGTGTGGTGGAAAACCGGCGCGCAATCGGCGCAGCTCCTGATCGACAAGGAGGTCGTGCT
Source organism: uncultured Candidatus Odyssella sp. (assembly GCA_964624265.1). Taxonomy (GTDB): domain Bacteria; phylum Pseudomonadota; class Alphaproteobacteria; order Bin65; family Bin65; genus SBBV01. The sequence continues at coordinate 792 of CAZUYG010000226.1, read as the reverse complement.
CGGCACGGCCTGGAACGGGCGCTATTTCGCGGCGATTTCGAAGGGCGCGCCGATCCATGTCGAGTGGAACGGGGGCAGCCTCAAGGAAAGCGCCTTCGTGATCCCGAAAGGCGCCAAGGACGCCTATTGGGCCCAGCGCCTGTTCGCGGTCATGACCGAGCCGAAGCTCCAGGCCGTTTACGCGAACTTCGCCACCTATCCCGGCCTCAACCTCGATTCGGTGCAGTTCACCGATCCCAAGATCGCGCCGAATCTTCCCACCCATCCGGCGAACCTGCCGCGCCAGTTCTGGCAGGATGCGCGCTGGTGGGCCGATAACGGCGCCGCGATGGAAGAGCGCTGGGCGAAGTGGGTGATCGCGAAATAGAAGCGGACGCGAAGACCGGCACGCCGGATGCGCCGCCGCTGCTGACCGTGGCCGGCGTGGAGCGGCGCTTCGGCCCCGGCGCCGCGGCGCTGGCCGGCGTGGACCTCGCGCTGGGCGCCGGCGAGATCCTGACGCTGCTCGGCCCTTCCGGCTCGGGCAAGACGACCTTGCTGAAGGTCATCGCCGGCTTCGAAGCGCCGGACAAGGGCCGCGTGGCGCTGCACGGCCGCGACATCACCGCGCTTTCGCCGGCCAAGCGCAACATCGGCATGGTTTTCCAGCACTACGCGCTGTTCCCGCACATGAGCGCCGCCGAAAACATCGCGTTTCCGCTCGCGATGCGCGGCGCCGACCGGCAAAGCATCCGCGAAAAGGTGTCCTCGGCCCTGGCCCTCGTCGGCCTGTCCGGCTACGGCGAGCGGCTG
>CAZUYG010000225.1:0-5942 GCA_964624265.1 uncultured Candidatus Odyssella sp. | reverse complement strand
GCAAAAAAAGGGCCCCGGTCGAAACCGGGGCCAAGTCAGGGAGATGCAAGGGAGGGAGTGGCTGGGACATCCAGCCAAGGCCGACCCTATCTGAACGCCCGCCGATGCTCAGTGACCGGGATCACGCCGGCAGAAATTTCCAGCGGCCAAATGAAAAAGGCCCCGGCGGGAGGGACGCCGGGGCCCGATAAAAAATGCGGAGGGAGGAGAGGCGTGACCGCGCTGGTCACGGTTCGAACCATACGCGGCCATCTCCAAAGATTCTGTGACCGCCGTCACGGCCCATTGGTTAATGCGCCGGGCGCCATGTTTCCCGCGGCGGTGAAATGAAAAAGGCCCCGGCGGGGAGGACGCCGGGGCCAACTCAAATATGGGGAGGGAGGGGTGACCTCGTCGGTCACGGGCGAAAACCTACGCCAAGCCCCGCCCCGGCGCTGTGAGGCAGATCACACCCCAACCCGCAAAATGCACAAAAAGAAAGAGCCTCCGGCTGGGGGGCCTGAGGCTCGAGTTGGAGATACAGGGGATAGGGGAATTGCGGTCTCTCGACCGCGACGGTCTCGCGACCGCTGGGCAAACCTTAGGGGCGGCCCCCCGCCGGGGCTGTGACGGCCATCACAGGCCCCGTGTGACGGCCATCACAGGGTTAACAGCGCTCCACCTTGCGGTGGACCAGCGGCCGTCGGCGCCGCCCGCCAGCCAGGCGAAGCGGCGCGGCATGCGCGGCTACACGCGCTCGACGGCCAGCGCGATGCCCTGCCCCACGCCGATGCACATCGTGGCCAGCGCGTAGCGGCCCTTGCGGCGCTGCAATTCGCGGGCGGCGGTGGCGGCAAGGCGCGCGCCGCTCATGCCGAGCGGATGCCCGAGCGCGATCGCGCCGCCGTTCGGGTTCACGTGCTCGGCGTCGTCGGGCAGGCCGAGCATGCGCGTGACCGCCAGCGCCTGCGCGGCGAAGGCCTCGTTGAGCTCGATCACGTCCATGTCGGCCACTTTGAGCCCGAGGCGCGCGAGCAGCTTCTCGGTCGCCGGCGCCGGGCCGATGCCCATCACGCGCGGCGCAACGCCGGCGCTGGCCGCGCCGAGCACGCGCGCGATCGGCGTGAGGCCGTACTGCTTCGCCGCCTTTTCCGACGCGACGATGAGCGCCGCGGCGCCATCATTGACGCCCGAGGCGTTGCCGGCCGTGACCGTGCCGCCCTTGCGGAACGGCGCCGACAGCTTCGCGAGCGCTTCGAGCGTCGTATCGCCGCGCGGATGCTCGTCCTTGCCGACGATCTTCGGCTCGCCCTTTCGCTGCGGGATCGTCACCGGCACGATCTCCTCGCCGAGCTTGCCGTTCTGCTGCGCGGCGACGGCGCGAAGCTGGCTGCGCAGCGCGAACGCGTCCTGATCGGCGCGCGCGATCTGATGCTCGGCGGCGACGTTCTCGGCCGTCTCGGGCATCGAATCGATCCCGTATTTCTCCTGCATCAGCTTGTTGACGAAGCGCCAGCCGATCGTCGTGTCGTAGATCTCGTTCGCGCGCTGGAACGGCTGCTCCGCCTTCCCCATCACGAACGGCGCGCGCGACATGCTCTCGACGCCGCCGGCGATGACGATCTCGGCCTCGCCCGCCTTGATCGCCGCGGCCGCATTGCCGACCGCGTTGAGGCCCGAGCCGCACAGCCGGTTCACCGTCGAGCCCGGCACTTCCTTCGGGATGCCCGCGAGCAGCAGCGCCATGCGCGCGACGTTGCGATTGTCCTCGCCGGCCTGGTTGGCGCAGCCATAGATCACGTCGTCGATCCGGCCCCAATCGACCTTGGGATTGCGCTGCATCAGCGCCTTGAGCGGGATCGCCGCGAGATCGTCGGGGCGCACCGAGGAGAGCGTGCCGGCGTAGCGGCCGATCGGCGTGCGGATGGAGTCGCAGATATAGGCTTCGGTCATGGCTGTCCGCTTCAAGGTGGATGCCGTGACTTAGACCATTCCCGGCGGCCGTCAAAGCCGTGCGGCGCCGGCCCTCACTTCCCAAACCGCAAGGGCGGTTTGGGCCCCTTCTCTCCCGCTGCGCGGGAGAGAGCAGGAAGAAGGCGGCCCGCTTTCTTCTCTCTCCCGCTTGCGGGAGAGAAGGGGCCCGGCCGCCGCTCTTGCGGCGGACGGGAAGTGAGGGCCGGGGCCGTGCTACTTCTTCCTGAGCCCCGCGCCAACCGGCAGGCCGGTGCTGCGGGTCATGCCGCGCACGGTGGCGACGAGCTCGCCGTTCTGGTTGGTCACCGCGATGTCGTAGACGGCGGTGCGGCCGCTGCGCGAAACCTCGCTCGCCGTGGCAACGAGCACGTCGCCTTCATGGCCGGGCTTCAGCCAATGGATGTCGGCGTGCTGCGCGAGCGTCTGGATGCCGTGCGAGCACGAGGCGAAGCCGAGCGCGGAATCGGCGAGCGCGAAGATGAAGCCGCCATGGCACACCTTCGCCGAATTGAGATGATGCGCGCAGATCTTGAGGCGCACCGCGGCGCGGCCCGGCCCGATCGAGACCAGTTCGCTGCCGATGAAGAACGTGCCGCGATCCTCCGCCGAAAAGACGCGCGCCGCCTCCTCCGCGATCGCCTGCGGGTCGCGGCCGCCGGCTTCGCGGGCCTTGTGCGCATCATGCATTGCGCGCCGCCTCCGCCGCGTGCTCCCAGCGCCGGATCGGCGGCGCCACGCGGTAGCGCGGATCGCCGTAGTAGAGATTCAGGCCGCGCAGCACGTCGTGGATGCGGTGCCAGCCGAGCTTCCGGCCCCAGGCCAGCGGCCCGGCCGGATAGTTGAGGCCTTTCAGCACCGCCGTGTCGGCATCGGCCTCGCTGCACACGCCGCGATAGACGGCGTCGGCCGCCTCGTTCGCGAGCATCGCGAGGATGCGCATCGCGACGAGGCCCGGCACGTCTTCCACGACCGTCACGCGCTTGCCGAGCGCCTGGAAGAATCCGGCGGCGGTGAGCACCACGTTGCGCGGCGCGCCGGCGGGCGGCGCGATCGCGATGCGCGGCGTGGCGCGGTAGTCGAGCGCGAGATCGTAGAGCACGACCGGCAGGTCGTCGGGCTCGCGCCAGCCGGGCTCGTGGCCGGTGGTGCCGCGGGTGAGCCTGAGGCGGCAGCCGTCGAGGCCGATCGTGGTTTCCGCGTAGGGTTCGTAGCGGTCTTCGGCCGTGCCCGGCGCGAATTCGAACTCTTCGCCCGCCGCCGACGCGAACTGCGTCCCGCCGCGCGGCGCGAACGGATCGTCGAGCGGCTGGAAATCGGGCTGCGTCTCCTCGAACGTGACCGTGATGCCCGCCTCGCGCGCGAGCGCCGCGAGATCGGCAACGGGATCGAACGCGCCACGTTCGGCGGCCAGCGCCGGATTCTGCGACAGCACGACCGTCTTGGGTTTCGGGCCTTGCGGCGCTTCCTGCGGCGCGGGCTTCGCGGCGCTGGGGTGATAGTCGTACCAGCCGCGCTTCGATTTCCGGCCGTGGCGGCCGGCCGCGACCATCTCCTGCTGCAACAGGCTCGGCTGATAGCGCGGGTCGTTGAAGAAAGCTTCCCACACCGATTTCGTGACGAGGAAATTCACGTCGATGCCGATGAGGTCCATCAGCTCGAACGGCCCCATGCGGAAGCCGCCGCAATCGCGCAGGATCGCGTCGAGCGTGGCGACGTCGGCGGCGCCCTCTTCCAGCAGCTTCAGCGCCTCGCCGTAGAACGGCCGCGCGATGCGGTTGGCGATGAAGCCCGGCGTCGACTTCGCATAGACCGGCGCCTTGCCCCAGGCTTTCGCCGTGTCGAACACCGTGGCCGCCGCCTCGGGCGCGGTGGCGACGCCGGTGATGACCTCGACCAGTGCCATGACCGGCGCCGGATTGAAGAAATGCATGCCGACGACGCGGCCCGGATGCCTGAGACGCGCGGCGATCTCGGTGATCGACAGCGACGAGGTGTTGGTCGCGAGGATCGCGTCGGGCTTCACGATCTGCTCGAGCGCGGCGAAGATCTCGTGCTTGACCGAAAGTTTCTCGATCACCGCTTCGACGACCAGCGCGGCGTGGCCGAGCTCGTCGAGCTTTTCGGCCGGCTTGATACGCGCCATCAGCGCATCGCGCTCGGCGGCGCTCATCTTCTGGCGGTCGACGAGCTTGTCGAGCCCCGCTTTCGTCCCGGCAATGCCCTTCGCCACCGCGCCCACGGCCACGTCGTACAGCAGCACCGGATGCCCGGCCGAAGCGGCCACCTGCGCGATGCCGGCGCCCATGGTGCCCGCGCCGATGACGGCGACGGTGGCGGAAGTGGGGAGAGAAGCCATCACTTCCCCTCGAATTTCGGCGCGCGCTTTTCGCGGAACGCGGTCACGCCCTCGAGGTAGTCCTTCGACTGCCCGGCGATGAACTGCGTGTCGCGCTCGAGGTCGAGCTGCGCGGCGAGCGCGTTGTCGAGCGAGGCGTTCATCAATTGCTTGGTGAGGCCCTGCGCCGCGGTGGGCGACGCCGCGAGACGCGCGGCGAGCGCGCGGGCTTCGGGCATCAGCTTGTCGTCGTCGACGCTCTTCAGAATGAGGCCCCAGGCGGCGGCATCGTCGGCGGAGAGCGCGTCGCCGGTCATCGCGAGGGCGCGCGCGCGCACCGGGCCGACGAGGCGCGGCAGCCAGTAGGTGGAGCCGGCGTCGGGCACGAGGCCGATCTTGATGAAGGCCTGGATGAATTTGGCCGAGCGCGCGGCGAGAACGATGTCGCCGGCGAGCGCGAAACCCATCCCCGCCCCGGCCGCGACGCCGTTGACGGCGACGACGATCGGCAGCGGCAGTTCGCGCATGCGCTTGATCAGCGGGTTGTAGCGTTCGCGCAGGAAGACGCGGAGGTCGATCGCCTCGCCCGGCGCGGGCAGCTTGCGCTCGGTGAGATCCTGTCCGGCGCAAAAGCCGCGCCCCGCGCCGGTGACGAGGATCGCGCGAGCACCGTCAGACGGTGCTCGTTCGAACGAGTCGCGCAGGCCCGCGTGCATCTCGGCGGTGAACGAATTCAGGCTGTCCGGACGGTTCAGCGTGATCTCGGCATAGCCGTCGCGGACGGCATAGAGGACGGGCGCGTTCGACATTGGCGGCGTTCTGCGGGCTTGCGGGAGGGAATGCGCGGCATGCTCGGCCGCGGCAACGGAAGGGATGACCGTCGCGGCTCTGTAGCATATGACAACCCCGCCGCCAGTCGCAAAAGCAGGAAGCGCCTCATGCCCGTCTATTCGTTCCAAGGCATGGTCCCGGTCGTGGACCCCTCCGCCTATGTCCACCCCACCGCCGTGCTGATCGGCGACGTCATCATCGGCCCCGGCGTTTACATCGCGCCCTGCGCGGTGCTGCGCGGCGATTTCGGGCGCCTGGTGATCGAAGAGGACGCGAACGTGCAGGACCACTGCGTCGTGCACGGCTTCCCGGACCGCGACACGATCGTGGAGAAGCTCGGCCATATCGGCCATCACGCGATCATCCACGGCGCCGTCGTGCGCCGCAATTCGATGATCGGCATGGGCGCGATCCTGCTCGACTACTGCGAGATCGGCGCCGATTCGATCGTGGCCGCGCAGGCGCTGGTGAAGGCGAACGAGATCGTGCCGCCGCGCTCGATGATGGCCGGCGTTCCGGCCAAGCGCATCCGCGAGGTCACCGACAAGGACCTCGAGTGGAAGCGGCTCGCCACGATCGACTACAAGCGCCTGCCGCCGCTCTATCATCAGAGCCTCAAGCCCGCCGATCCGCTCAAGGCGGTGGAAGCGAACCGCCAGCGCAATTACGCCTGCGAATCGCCGCCGAAACATACGCTGCGCTAGAGCACGTTTGCATCAGATAGAAGCGTAGCCCGCGTTTTTGAGATAGTTGGCACACTCCGTGGGTGTGAAGCATCGGAGGAGATCGCCGATGCGTGCCCAAGTGGCGTCGACGGTGCGCT
>CAZUYG010000224.1:0-5990 GCA_964624265.1 uncultured Candidatus Odyssella sp. | reverse complement strand
GATGTCGCCGGTGGCGTAGCGCAGCGCGGGGCCCGCTTCGTAATCGAGGCCGGTGTGGATCGCCTCGCCGACCGCGCCGTCCACCAGCGGGAGCGCGCGATGCGTTTCCGGATCGCGGAGATCGTAGCGGAAGCAGTAATCCTCGCCCATCACGTGCATGCCGGAATAATCGTCGGCCTCGTCCGAGATGAGGCCGTTGTGCCAGGCGGCGCCCGCGATGTCGTGCACGGTGGCGCCGTAGGCCTCGCGGATGCGCTGGCGGAACGGACGCAGGCCGCCGCCCGGCTCGCCCCCGACGATGACCTTCTTCACCCCGAGCGCGCCGACCGGCACGCCGATCTCGTCCGGCGCGCGCTCGATCAAATGCGTGGCGAGCGAGGGCGTGCACATCATCGCCACCGGCCGCGTCATCTTCATGTAGCGCAGGATGCGGCTCACCCCGGCCTCGGCGCCGACGGGTATCGGCCGCGCGCCATAGGCCTGCAGCGTGAGGATCGAGGTGATGCCGGCCAGCCACATGCTGAGGCCGTTCGCCTGCAGCACCGTATCTCCCGGCTTGAGGCCGATCACGCGCCACATGCGGGCGAACACGTCGCAAGTGATGTCGAGATCGCGGCGCGTGAATGTGTAGAAGGTCGGCTGCCCGGTGGTGCCCGAGGTCGCGGCGACGTGGATCACGCGCTCGACCGGCGCGCAAAGATGCGTGCCGTAGGGATGGCCGTCGCGCGCCAGCGATTCTTCCTGGATCGCGCGATGCTCCGATTTCGTGATCAGCGCCGGCAGGGCGCGGAAATCGTCGAGGCTGCGCACATCGGCCGACCGCGCGATTCCGGCCGCGCGCAGCTTCTCGCGGTAGAACGTGGAGTTTTCGAAGCAGTAGGCGATCTGCTTGCGCAGCTTCGCGTAGCGCAGATCGTTGAGGCGCGCCATGAATTCGGCCGGATCGCGCGACGCGATGCCGGTGTAGTGGATCGGCGCGCTCATGCCGCGACGCTTTCGATCATGGTGGGCACGCTCGCGTGCGCTTCGAGGCGGAGAAACGCGCCGGCGATCCGCGCCGCGCGGGCCGCATCGAGCAGGCTCGCCGCCTTCGCGCGAATCCGGGCCTCGAGCGCGTCGAGATCGGTTTCGGGCGCGCCGGAATCGTGGAACGCGGCGAGCTCGCGGCCGTCGCGCAAACGCACGGCGACCTCGGCCGCCTCGAAATGCATCGTCGGCACGGTTTCGACGACGCATCGCGACGCCAGCGCGTGCAGATCGGCGCGGCGGGCCGTCGCGTCGTCGAAGCTCGCCATCGCGCCGGTATCCATTCCCGCCAGCGCCAGCGCGAGGCAGAACGGCAGATTGAACTTGGCCTCGAGGCCGGTCCGCGGCGGCGGGGTGAGCACCACGCGGTGATAGTGCGGCTCCACGCGCGCGACGATCCGTTCGACATCGGCTTCCGCGAAGCCGTGCGCCGCGCGCAGCGCCGCGAGGGCATCGAGCGGCGCGTGCGTCATGAAGCACGAGGCATGGTGCTTGAAGAGGTTGCGGTAAAGATGCCAGCCGCCCGGCGGCGGCGACAAAGCGGCCGCAGCGGCGCCGCCATCCGCGAAAACGGCGCCATAGCCGCGCGGCGCCTCGAGCACGTCTTCCGCGCATTCGAAGCCGCGCGCCGCCAGTAGCGCCGCGAGCAGCCCGTTCTGCGACGCCTTGCCGATGTTGAAGCACTTCGCCATCGAACCGAACGTCGCCTGGAGGCCCGAGGCCTGCGTGGCCGCCAGCCCGAACGCACGGCGCAGGCGCGGGGCGTCGAGCCCGAGCAGGCGCCCGCACGCGGCCGCCGCGCCGATCGCGCCGGCCGTGGTGCTGCCCTGATAGCCGCGCCGGAACAGGCCGGGGCTCGCGAACACGCCCATGCGGCACGTCACTTCGAAGCCGACGATGAAGGCTTCGAGCAGGCGCGGGCCGGATGCGCCCGTGGATTCCGCCAGCGCGAGCACGGCCGGTGCCACCGGCGCGGTCGCGTGGCCGGGCAGCGCGTTGTGGACGTCGTCGTAGTCGAGCGCGTGGCCCGCGGCGCCGTTGACGAGCGCAGCCGTGACGGTATCCGCGCCGCCACCGCCGATCAGATGCGCGCGCTCGGCCGGCGAGGCGCGCGGCGCAAGCGTTTCGCGCAGCAGCCGCACCGCCGGCTCGTCCGCGCCGGCCCAGGCAACGGCATACCAATCCAGCAGCGCGAGGCCGGCGATCCGGCGCGCGCGCGCGGGCACGTCGTCGAAACCGAGCCCGCACGCGAAAGCCGCGAGCGCCGCGGTAAACCCCGCGCCGGGCGACGCGCGCGTTTCGCCCGAGGCCGCCGCCGGTGCAGTTTCGATCAAAGCCATGCCGAAAGATTAGGAGGCGGTTGCCGTGGAAACGTTATGCCGATTCGATATAGGCTGAGGCATGCCGATCGATCACCGCCAGCTTCGCTTCTTCGTCGAGGTCGCGACGCTCGGGAGCATCAACAAGGCCGCCGCACGCCTGCACATCGCGCAGCCGGCGCTCAGCCGGCGCATGCGCCAGCTCGAGCACGAGCTGGGCGTGGGCCTGTTCGAGCGCTCGATCGGCGGCGTGCAGCTCACGCCGGCCGGGCGGCGGCTGCTCGGCCGCGCGGCGGCGATCGGCGAGGAGATCCGCCGGCTCAGGGAGGCGGTGGACGACGGCGACGCGGCGCCGCGCCATCAGCTGCACATCGGCATGGTGCCGGGGCCGGGCCTCATGCTGCTCAACCGGCTGGTCGCGGCCGTTCACAAGGAGATGCCGGACACGGTGCTGCAGATCGTGGAAGCGACGACGCGCGTGCTGTGCCAGCACCTGATCGCGAAATCGCTCGAGCTCGCGATCATCACCGACGCGGAGCCCGACACGCGCCTCGCCGTGCGCCCGCTGTGGTCGGAGGCGCTGTTCCTGCTGTCCCCGAAGTCGCTCGGCGGCGGGCGCAAGAAGCTGCTGTCGCTGCCGTTCGTTCTGCCGACGCGGGAACCGCCGATCGTCGCCATCATCGAACGCGCGCTGGAGCGGCTGAAGCTGCCGTTCCGCTTCGATCTCGAGATGGCCGCGGCCGGCAGCGTGAAACGGCTGATCGCCGGCGGCAGCGCCTGCTCGATCCTGCCCTATTCCGCGATCGCCGACGACGACGCCGGCGCATTCGCGGTGATGCGCGTGCCCGACGTGACGATCCTCCGCATGCTGGCCTGGCGCAGCGGCTCGCGGCTCTCGCCGGCGGCGTCGAAGACGGTGGAACTGATCGAGCGCCTGATCCCCGAGATCAAGGCGCGCGACCGCATCGGCGGGCTTCTAGCCGCCGGATGATTCGTTGTCGCCGTCCGTCTCGTAGCTCGCGGTCAGCGGAACCACGCTCGGCGCCGGCTGCCGGTTGATCCAGAGGCGCATCACGTCGGGGCGCGCATAATGGCCGACCGGGTCGGCGCCCACCTTGGCGATCAGGATCGCATCGAGGTCGGCCGTCGCCATCACGAGGCCCTCCTGATCCTCCGGCAGGTGCTCGGCGAGGGGCTTGCCGTCCGGCCCGAAGATCATCGCGAAGCCGCCGGCCTGCGCGCGCTCGGCCACCGTGAGCATCGCGCGCTTGTCGGGCGTGTCGCACACCATGTCGAGCGTGGCGGTGTCCATGACCGTCGTGGGCGCCACGACGAAGCACTGGCCCTCGGCCGCATACACCTGGCTGATCGCCATGCTCATCTCGGGCCCCGGCGCGAACGCCTTGCCGCGATAAAGGCTCAGCGCCGGCCACGCCGCGACGTGGATCTGCTCGTGCTGCGCATACATCGCGTATTTCGAGAGCGGCTGGATGTGCTCCCAGCAGCACAGCGCGCCGACGCGGCCGGCCTTCGTCTCGACGACGGAGAGGTGCGAGCCGTCGCCCTCGCCGAAGATCATGCGCTCGGTGCGCGACGGCTTCAGCTTGCGCCGGTGCAGCAGGATGCGGCCGTCGGCGTCGATGATGCTCTGCGCCATGTAGAGGCTGCCGCCCTCGCGCTCCACGTGGCCGAGAACGACGGCGATCGCGTTGCGCCGCGCGGCGCCGGCGATCGCGGCCATCTCGGGCCCGTCGCGGCGCATCGCGTTCTGGTGATAGCGCGCCATGAACTGCATGCCCCAGGCCGGGCTGCCCAGCCAGATCCACCACGGATAGCCGGGGATCCAGTTTTCCGGGAAACCGACGAGCTGCGCGCCGCCGCGCGCGGCCTGCTCGATGAGGCCGATCGCCTTTTCGACCGAAGCGGCGCGATCGAGGAAGACAGGCGCGGCCTGTACCGCCGCGAGCTTGATGGCGGCGGCGCTCATCGCGGCGCTCCCGGCACGGCCGCGAGGGACTCGCCGAACTCTACGACCTTGGGCTTCGGGGCACGGTCGAGCATGAGCCGCACGACGTCCGGCCGCGCCCAATGGCCGAGCGTGTCGCCCGCGGTCTTGGCCGCGTAGAGCGCGTCGGTGTCGATTTCGGCGATCACGAGGCCCTCCTGATCTTCGGGCAGGAACTCCGCCATCGGCTTGCCGTCGGGTGCGAAAATCATCGCGCGGCCGCCGGCCGCGGCCTTGCCCGGAACCGACAGCATCGCGCGCTTGTCGTCGGTGTCGCACACCGCCGCCAGAACCGCTTCGTCGTTGACCATCGTCGGCGCGAGGACGAAGCACTGCCCCTCGATCGCGTACATCTGGCTCGCGACGGTGGCCGCCTCGGGCCCGTTGAGATAGGCCTTGCCGCGCAGCAGGCTGAAGGCGGGCCACGCCGCGACGTGAATCTGCTCGCCCTGCGCGATCATCGCGCATTTCAGCAGCGGCTGGAAATGCTCGCCGCAGCAGAGCGCGCCGACGCGGCCGAGCCGCGTGTCGACGACGGCGAGATCGCTGCCGTCGCCCTGCCCGAACACCGAGCGCTCGATGCGCGCGGGCTTGAGCTTGCGGCGATGCGCGAGGACGCGCCCGTCGTCGCCGATGATCGATTGGGCCATGTAGAGCGTGCCGCCCTCGGCCTCGGCGTAGCCGAGCACGACGACGATGCGGTGCTCGCGCGCGGCCGCGCAGATGCGGGCCATCTCCGCGCTGTCGCGGCGCAGCGCGTTGCGGAGATAGGGCACCATGAAGCGCAGGCCCCAGGCCGGGCTGCCGAGCCAGATCCACCACGGATAGCCGGGGCACCAGCATTCGGGGAACGCGACGAGCTTCGCGCCGGCCGCCGCCGCGTCGCCGATCAGACGCACCGTCTTCGCGACCGTGCCCGCGAGATCGAGAAAGGCCGGCGCGGCCTGCACCGCCGCCACGCGAAAGCGATTCGCGGGCGGCGCCGACGCGTTGTCGTTCATTTGAGCACCGTCAGAAGCCAGAGCGACAGGCCCGGAGCCAGGATCAGCAGCCCGAGCCGCACGAGATCGGCGATGATGAAAGGCAGCACGCCGCGATAGATGGTTCCCAGCGAGATATCGGGCACCAGGCCGTGCAGGATGAAGACGTTGAGCCCGATCGGCGGAATGATCATGCCGAGATTGATGACCACGAGATTGATGATGCCCCACCAGATCGGATGGTAGCCGATGCTGGTGATGAGCGGGAGGACGAACGGCAGCGTGACCAGCATGGCCGCGGTTTCGTCGAAGACCGCGCCCAGCGCCAGATACATGACGACGAGCAGGCCGATGACCGCCAGCGGCGGCAGGTCGAGGCCCTGCAGAAGCCGCACGAGATCCTCGGCCACCTTCGTGAGCCCGATGAAATAGGAGAGAATCGAGGCGCCGAAGATCGCGACGTAGATCATCGCGGTGCTCGCGGCCGTTTCGCGCATCGCTTCCAGCGCGGCCGCGCGCGTCAGCCGCCGGCGCAGCAGCGCGATGACCAGCGTCAGCAGCGCGCCGATCGATGCGGCTTCGGTAACCGTGAAGACGCCGCTGTAAATGCCGCCGGAAACGCTGAGGAACAGGATGAAGGCGCCCGAGCAGCGCCGCGCG
>CAZUYG010000223.1:0-6011 GCA_964624265.1 uncultured Candidatus Odyssella sp. | reverse complement strand
CATCGCGGCGGCGTCGCTCGGGGTCGCCGCGGCCAGCGCGCTGACCGCGCTCGAGTTCGCGGCGCAGGTGAAAAGCGGCGACCGCGTGCTGATCCACGCCGGCGCCGGCGGCGTCGGGCATTTCGCGATCCAGTACGCGCGCAAGAAGGGCGCGCACGTGATCGCCACGGCGCGGGCGGAGAACCACGAATTCGTCAAGTCGATGGGCGCGCACGAGGCGGTGGACTACACCGCCGTCGATTTCGCCGAGGCGGTCAAGGATTGCGATTTCGTGCTCGACACGCTCGGCGGCGAGGCGCATTTCAAATCGATGGCCTGCCTCAAGCCCGGCGGCACGCTGGCGTGGCTCAACGCGGCGCCGCTGCCCGACAGGCCGCCGCGCGCCGACATCAAGGTGGTCCACGCGATCGTCAAGGCCGCGCGGCCGCAGATGGAGCGCGTCGGGCAGCTCGCGGCCGACGGCACGCTGAAGCCGCATGTCACGGCGACGTTTCCGCTCGAACGCGCCGTGGAGGCCTATGCGATGGTCGGCACCGGCCGTACGCGCGGCAAGGTCGTGCTCACCGTCCGCTGACGCCGGCCTCGGCGGGTTTCGGGGTGCCGCGGCGCAGCAGCAGATACAGCGCGAGGGCAACCGCGAGCGCGACGCCGATCAGGTAGTATTCGAAGTTCGATTTTCGCCCGAGGCACGCGACCGCGTCCTTCTCGAACTGGCACGGCAGCCAGGTCGCGATTTCGGGCACGGCCACGATCAGCGCGACGAGCGCGAACGCGCAGGCCATGTAGGGCAGCGATGCCGCGACGATGCTGGCAAACGTCGTGCCGCGCGGTGCCACGCCCTGCATCACGAACAGCAGCAGCCCGAACGGCGGCGTCGTGTAGGAGATTTCGAAGCTCATCATCAGGATGATGCCGAACCAGATCAGATCCCAGCCATACTGCTTGGCGAGCGGGAAGAAGATCGGCACGGTCAGCAGCATCATCGAAAGCTGGTCCATGAACATGCCGAGCACGATCATGATGGCGAACATGATCAGCAGCATGGTCAGCGGCGTGAATTCGAACGACGTCGCCCACTTGATGAGGCCGGCGCTGGCGCCGGAAAAGCCGAGAATCTGGCTGAACGTCGCCGAGCCGAAAATGATGACCAGCGCCATCACCGTGATGCGCGTCGCGGCCACGCAGGACTTGGCGACGTTCTCGATCGTCAGCACGCGATAGGCCACGCCGAGGATCAGCACGCCGACGGCGCCGAACGCCGAGGATTCGACGGGCGAGGCGACGCCCAGCACCGTGATCGCGATCACGAACACGATGATCGAGAGCATCGGCAGGATGTCGCGCAGGAAGATCACGATCTTCTCGAGCGCGGGCGGCGATTCCACGTCGTAGGCGGGCGCGGCCGTGGGGTCGATCCGTACCCAGGCCGCGATCATCACCGCATACATCGCGGCCAGCATGATTCCGGGCAGCACGCCCGCGATCAGCAGCTTGCCGATATCGAGCTCGGCCAAGGTGCCGAGCAGCACGGCCAGCGTGGAGGGCGGGATCAGGATCGCGATGCCGCCGGTGCCGAGAATCGGCCCCATCGAGAGGTACTTGTTGTAGCCGCGCTTGGTCATCTCCGGGACCATGAGCGTCCCGAGCAGCGCGCCCGAACCCATCGACGATCCCGAAAGCGCGGCGAAGGCAGTACCGCCGGCCACCGTGACATAGGAGAGCCGGCCGGGCAGGCGCCCCATCAGCTTGTCGATGCCGGTGAACATCCGGTTGGCGAGGCCGGTCTGGAAGAACAGCTCGCCCATGAGCAGGAACATCGCGACCGGCACGAGATTGGGCGACGCGACGACCTGGAACCCGTTCTGCACGAGCAGGCCCACGCCCTTGCCGACGCGCTCGAGGAACGTTCCGGTGCCGCCGAACCAGTAGATCGCCGCGCCGACGTTGCAGACGAGAAAGGCGAGGCCGACCGGGATGCCGATCAGCATCAGGAACAGGATGGACCCGAACAGCGCCGCGACCGCCCAATACCATTCCATCATGGCGGCGGCACCTAGCCGAAGGTCCCGATCTTGTCGGGATGCATGAGCTCGCGGCTGAAGATGAAGCGCGCGAACTCGGCCGCCATCAGGCCGAAGCCGACGGGCAGGCTGACGGTGACGATCCAGCGCGGTATGTCGATCGAGCGCACGTCGATTTCGTTGCGGACGATGTCTTGCCAGGCGACGACGCCGCCGAACACCGTCAGGAACAGGCAGGCGAGCGTGCACGCGACCGCGATCGAGCGCGAAAGCCACCGGCGCGCGCGCGGGCTGACCGAGCCGGTGACGAGCTCGATGAACACATGGCCGCGCGTGCGCACGAGCCACGGCGAGCCCAGCATCATGATGTAGATGAAGCCGTATTCGATGAACGCGAAAGAGGCCGGCGTGTAGTACCAGCCGAACGTGCGGAACAGCGTGACGTAGATGATCGCCGCCATCTGCAGGAACAGATAGGCCGCGGCGATGCCGAGCATCGCGCGCAGCACCCAGGTGTAGGCGGCGTCGATCCTGGCCAGCATGGCGAACGCGAAAGCGAGAAGGGCGGGCCGCGGCCCGCCCTTCGTCACGCCGCTACTTGTGATACGCTTTCCAGATCGCCTCGCCGTCTGCGGTCGGGCGGTTCGCGGACTTCAGGCGGCCGAGCATGCGCTCCTTGGCGGCATCCTGCGAGAGCTGGTGCCACTTCTTCGTGCCCTCGCCCGAAAGATCGTGGAACGTCATGCCGTTCTTCTTGAGCGTGGCCTGCTCCTCGGCGCTCTCTTTCTGCCGTGCGGCGCGCGATGCGTTTTCGTGCTCGATGACCGTCTTCTCGACCGCGGCCTTGGCGGCGGCCGAGAGGCTGGTCCACTTCGCCAGGTTCATGATCACGCCCATGTCGGTCTGGAAGAACTCCGGCCCGACGCGGTGCTTCAGGAACTTGTCCCATTTCCACTGGATGAGCCCGATCGAGGTCCAGGCCGCGGCGTCGACGACGTTCTTCTCGAGCGCGGAATAGACCTCCGTCGCAGGCAGGTTGTGCGCCGACGCGCCGAGCGCCTTGAAGAACGCGCTGTAGATCGGGTTGTCGCGCAGCTTCACGCCCGTGAAATCCGGGAGCCCGTCGGGCTTCATCTTCGGTGCGTTCGACATGAACACGTAGAAGCCGACGCCGGAATCGATCCAGCCGACGTACTTCATCTTCATGTAGCGGCCGTGCAGCTTGTCGACGAGCGCCATGCCGCCGTTCTTGCGCACTTCGTCGGGCGACATGTTCGACGTGGCGATCGAGTCGTTCTCCGGAATCGCCTGCGCGTAGAACGCGGTCGGGATGCACGACATGTCGACGATGCCGTCGCGCACGGCGTTGGGCTGGTTGAACATCGGGATCGCTTCGTTGCCGCCCCGCACCGTCACCTTGACGGCGCCGGTGGCGTTCAGCTTGCCCACGAGTTCCTTGCAGCTCTTCGTGAAGACGAGCGAATCCGGAAACGGATGAATCAGCGTGAGATCGACGGCCTGCGCGAGTGCCGACGGGCCGGCGGCGGCCGTCGCGAAAAGGCCCGCGGCGCCGGCGAGAACGAGATGACGTTTCATTTTTGAAGCCTCCCTCAAGGCAGTTATATGCGCATCCTGTCATGTTTGGCGCGCGCAAGACAAGGCGGAACGGCCGCGAGGGCGTAGGTGTTTTCAGCGCTCCGCCGCGATGATCGTCCACGGAAAGCGCCAGCGCGCGTAATCGGGCGCGAGCGTTCCGTCTGCCTCTTCGAACGGCAGCACGCGCACGTTCCTGAACCCTTTCGCCTCCAGCGCGCGCACCACGTCCATTTCGGCGAACGGCTCCATGTAGGGCTCGTTGTTGCGGCGGCCGTGGCCGTAATGGATGAAGCGCAGAAACGGATCGGGCAGATGGTGGAAGTCGAGATGGATCATGCGCCCGCCCGGCGCCAGCACGCGCTTCGCCTCGTCGAACGCGGCGCCGATGGCCTCGGGCGGCATTTCGTGCAGCAGCATCGTCGAGGTGACGAGATCGAAGCTTGCGTCGGCGAACCCGGTCGTTTCGGCGCGCCGCTGCTTGAACGCGACATTGCGCGCCTGGGCCCGCGCGGCCTCGTGCGCGGCAAGTTTCAGGCACGGCGCCGAAACGTCGATGCCGACGACGCTGCTTTCCGGAAAGCTGCGATAGAAGGGCGCCGTGCTCTTGCCGAAGCCGCAGCCCAAATCGAGCATGCGTTTCGGCGGCCCGCCATTCTCGGCGACGTAACTGACGAGCCGGTCATGGAGGTCGCGATGCTTGGCGCCGGCCAGCGGCGTCGTCGTGCGCGCGCCACGCTCGTAGACGAAGCCGGCGATCGGGTCGCTGTGGATGCCGCCGGGATGCTGATGGATGTCGAGCGCGGTATCGTAGTCGGGCGGGCCCTGCGCGGGATCCAGCTCCAGCATGCCGCGCGGCAAACCGGCGGGATCGAGCTGCCGCTCCAGCGCCGCGCGATCCTGCTCGTGCCAGGGCTGAAGCCCGTATCGGCCGGCATATTTCATGCGCTGCAGGTGCCGCTCGAACCAGGCGAAGCTGCGATACAGCGTTCCGTCGGCGACGAGGCCGGCCACGTCGCGCGCGGTCGCTGGCGGCGCCGGCGCGTTTTTCGCGCGCGCTTCGTATTCGGCCCGCAAGGCCGGATAGAACCGCGTCGTCCAGAACACCTTCGCGTCGAGGATGAACGCCTGCGCGGCGGCGAAGCTGCGCCCGTCGATGCGCGCGGGCCCGCTCAATCGAGTTGGCTCCGCGCATGCGGCGCGCCCGGCGGCAGCGATTTCGACGCGGCCTCGCCCAGCAGCGGCTCGAGGAGATGCGCGACGAAGGCGGCGCGGTCCGCGGCCGATTCGGCGAGCGCCGCAGCCCCCGGCTCGGCGTCGAGGGCTTCCTTCGCGACGATGCCGCGTGCGGCCAGCTCCGCTTCGAGCGCGCGGAGACGGTCGCGCAAGACATAGACTTCGGTGGCCAGCGCCATGATGACTCCCATGGCGCGGTCGAGCGCGGGGTCCGCGAAGAAGCTCTGTTCGGGCCCGCGCTCGACTTTGGTCATCGCGGCGTCAGCGCGCGAGTTCGATCGCGACGCCCGCGCCGGCGATCTTGGCGGCGAGTCCTTGGGCGGTCTCGTCGATCTCGATGATCACGCCCTTCTCGTTCTTCATGCGCTGCGCGCCGATGCCGCCGCCGACGGTGATGCCGCCGCCGATCGAGGCATAGGTTCCGGCGATGTCGCCGGGGCGGCGCGGATCGAGGTTGAAGACGCGGCCCGACGCCTGCACGGCTTCCAGGCCGATCATGCCGGCCTTGAGCGTACGGACGCGAAGGTGGAGGACGCGGCCGCCGCGCAGCGTCACGGTTCCGCTGCCCCATTCCACGCCGACGATGAAGCCGATCGACTTGGTGCTGAACGCGATGTTGCCGGCGAGGCGCATCGGCGTCTGGGATTCGGCGGCGCCGGCGGCGGCGAACGTGACGAAAGCGGCAAGCGCTATCAGAAGTCTACGCATGAGCTGGCGCTCCTATGTTTGTTGCGAGCATGATCGTGGTCCGCGCCCGCCTTCGCAAGAGGGCGGCCGCGCCGGGGCGGCGGCCGCGGACACGCATGCGGCAGGAAGGGGGTTGCGGGCAGGCATCCACCAAACGCCGCTGATCCGAGTTCGTTCCCGCTGCGAGCGGGAAAATACAGAGCTCGCGGCGCCGCCGTCCGTCAAATCACCTTCGACAGCTTCATCGCCACGCCCATGCTGCCCGAGATCTTGAGCTTGCCGAACATGTAGGCGGTGGTGGGGTCGAGATCGCCGGCGATGAGCTTCAGAAAATTCTCGAGCGTCATCGTGATCGTGCAGTCCGCGTCCTTGTCCTCGTTGGAGACGGAATTGGGCGACGACTTGCCGTCGACGAAGATCACGCCGTCGCCGCCGAGATCGAACTTCACGGTCGCATCGAGGCCGGAATTGGTG
>CAZUYG010000222.1:0-6016 GCA_964624265.1 uncultured Candidatus Odyssella sp. | reverse complement strand
TTCGCATCGGGGCGGTTCCGGCAGAGCGGCTACCCGCCGCTGCTCTCCGAAGGGCGATACCGCGTCGTGCGCGCGGAAGCCGAAACGATCACGCTCGCGCTGTACGCGCAAAAGGGCCACTTCAGCGAGTCCGATCGAACGATTCGCATCGATCTCGATCGCACCGCCAAATTGATCTCGGTCGACCGGGGACCCGCGCTGCGCCGCAAAGGCAAATAGGGCCCGAAAGCCTCATCAAGCGGAAATCAGAAATCAAATATCTATCTTAATTTGTTGATTCAATGTGATAAAATAGTGCCCGACCCTTATTGAAGCGACTCGCAGCGTTGAACATGCGGCCAAAACATAACGCTCGAATTGGTACCCGCAAACCCGACCTTGCCGCGGCGCAGCGTAGGCCATAGCTTCGCGGCGCATCAGCGGCGGTCGCCCATGCTCGACGGCAAGCGCATTCTCCTCGTCATCTCCGGCGGGATCGCGGCGTACAAGAGCCTGATCCTGATCCGCCGGCTGCGCGAGCGCGGCGCCCAGGTGCGCTGCATTCTCTCCAAAGGCGGCGCGCAGTTCGTGACGCCGCTTTCGGTTTCAGCGCTCAGCCACGAGCGGGTGTATCTCGACCAGTTCTCGCTCACCGACGAAAGCGAGATGGGGCATCTCCGCCTCTCGCAAGAGGCCGATCTCGTCGTGGTCGCGCCGGCCACGGCCGACATCCTGGCCAAGATGGCGCACGGCCTCGCCGACGAGCTGGCGACCACGGTGCTGCTCGCTTCCGCCGCGCCAATCCTCGTGGCGCCGGCGATGAACCACCGCATGTGGCTGCATCCGGCCACGCTCGAGAACATGCACAAGCTCGAGCTGCGCGGCGTGAAGCGCGTCGGGCCCAATCAAGGTCCGCTGGCCGAAGACGAGATGGGCATCGGACGCATGGCCGAGCCCGAGGAGATCCTCGCCGCGATCGCGGCGCAGTTCCGCGCCGGCGGCCGCCTCGCCGGGCTGCGCGCGCTGGTGACGAGCGGCCCGACGCACGAGGCGATCGATCCGGTGCGCTACATCGCGAACCGTTCGTCCGGCAAGCAGGGCCACGCCATCGCCGCCGCGCTCGCCGCGCTCGGCGCCGAAACCATCCTCGTCTCCGGCCCCACTGCCCTCGCCGATCCGCCCGGCGTCTCGGTGTTCCGCATCGAATCGGCGCGCGACATGCTGACGGCGTGCGAGCGCGCGCTGCCGGTCGAGGTCGCCGTCTGCGCCGCCGCCGTCGCCGATTGGCGCGTGGCCGCCGCGGCCGACCAGAAGATCAAGAAGAACGGCGGCAGCGATCCGCCCTCGCTGGCGCTGGCCGAGAATCCCGACATCCTCGCCGCGCTGTCGCAGCCCGGCAACCGCCGCCCGCGCCTCGTGGTCGGCTTCGCGGCCGAAACCGAGAACGTCGTTGCCAATGCGCGCGTCAAGCGCGCGAAAAAGGGCTGCGATTGGATCATGGCCAACGACGTGGCCCCCGGCACCGGCACGTTCGGCGGCGACCGCAACACGATTCACCTGGTCACCGAAAAAGGCGTCGAAACCTGGCCGACACTGGGAAAAGACGAAGTCGCGCGCCGGCTCGCCGAACGCATCGCCGAAACCCTCCGCCCCGCCGCGGCGTGAACCGGCGGCAGCATTTCCCGCCGACGCGTCCCGGCCTTGCAACCGAGTTCCTTCGGCGAGGGATTCTTCGGTCGCCGAAAGGCGGCCTCCGAATGACCATGATGGACGGCCGCGCATGAACGACATCGAAATCCAGATCACGCGCCTGCCGCACGGGCGCGATCTGCCGCTGCCGGCCTATGAAAGCGCGCTCGCGGCGGGCATGGATTTGCGCGCGGCGGTCGCGGCCGATCTCGTGCTGATTCCCGGCGCGCGCGCGCTGGTGCCGACCGGCATCGCGATCGCGCTGCCGCAAGGCTACGAGGCGCAGGTCCGCCCCCGCTCGGGCCTCGCCTTGCGCCACGGCATCACCGGCCTCAATTCGCCCGGCACGATCGACGCCGATTATCGCGGCGAAATCCAGGTGCTGCTCATCAATCACGGCACCGCGCCATTCACGGTCGCGCGCGGCATGCGCATCGCGCAGATGATCGTGGCGCCGGTCACGCGCGGCCGCTGGCACGAGGTGGACGAATTGCCGGCAACGGAACGCGGCGACGGCGGCTTCGGCTCCACGGGCTCGGGCACGACCGGCATGGGTACCAAGCCATGAGCCACCCGATCACCGACGAGCAGCTCGCGCGCTATGCGCGGCATGTGATCCTCGACGAGGTCGGCGAGGAAGGGCAGGCCAAGCTGCTCGCGGCGAAGGTGCTGGTCATCGGCGCCGGCGGCCTCGGCGCGCCGATGCTGCTCTATCTCGCGGCGGCGGGCGTGGGAACGCTCGGCGTCATCGACCACGACACCGTCGATCTGACGAATCTCCAGCGCCAGGTGATTCACACCACGGCGCGGATCGGCACGCCGAAGGTGGCCAGCGCCGAGGCCGCGATCCGCGCGCTCAATCCCGAAGTGAAGGTCGTCGCCTACCAGGAACGGCTCACAGCGGAAAACGCGCTGCGCGTCATCGCCGACTACGATCTCGTCGCCGACGGCAGCGACAATTTTCCGACGCGCTACCTGGTCAACGATGCGTGCTATCTCGCGAAGAAGCCGCTCGTCGCCGGCGCGCTGCTGCGCTTCGAGGGTCAGCTCTCCACCTATCGCGCGCACGAACCCGGCGAGCACCCATGCTTCCGCTGCCTGTTCCCCGCGCCGCCGCCCGAAGGCACGGTGCCGCGCTGCGATCAGGCGGGCATCTTCGGCGCCGTCGCCGGCGCGCTCGGAACGCTACAAGCCGCCGAAGTCCTGAAAGAGATTCTCGGCCTCGGCGAATCGCTCGCCGGCAGGCTCTTGATCTACGACGCGCTCTCCACGAATTTCCGCAAGCTCAAGGCCAAGCGCGATCCCGCCTGCCCCTTGTGCGGCCCCAACGCCACGATCCGCGATCTCTCGATCCACGCGCGGAAGGGGTAAGGCAACAGCCAGTGGTGAATCTGCATTACTTGCTCTCGTCGCCGCGCGGCCCTGCCTCCTGTTCAATTGCCCTCGGCTTTGAGCGGACGGCTCAGTAACGCTGCGATTGTTTCGTCGATGTCGGCGGCGTGATGCAGAACGGCGTCGACGGCCGCGCAGATCGGCATGTCCACGCCGAGCGTTTTTGCCAGCGCGAGCACGGCGGTCGCGGTCGCGACGCCTTCGGCGACCGAGCGGCGCGCGGCGAGAATCTCGGCCAGCGGCGTGCCCTGCCCCAATGCGACGCCGAGCGACATGTTGCGCGATTGCGGCGAGCCGCAGGTGAGCGCGAGATCGCCGAGGCCGGAAAGACCCATGAAAGTTTCGGGCTTCGCGCCTTTCGCGACGCCCAGCCGCGTCATCTCGGCAAGGCCGCGCGTCAGCAGCGCGGCCCGCGCGCTTTCGCCAAGGCCGCGGCCCAACACGACGCCGCAGGCGATGGCGATCACGTTCTTGACCGCGCCGCCGATCTCCACGCCGACCGGGTCGTCCGAATGATAGGGGCGGAACGTCCGTCCGCTGAGAGCCTGCGCGACCGCGTCGGCCGTTTCGATCTCGCGCGCGGCGACCGTTACGGCCGTCGGCAGGCCTCTTGCGACTTCGCCCGCGAAGCTCGGCCCCGAAAGGATCGCGAGCGGATGCTTCGGCAGCGTTTCGGCGATCGCTTCGGAAAGCAGCGCGCCGGTCTCCCGTTCGATGCCCTTGGCCGCGAGCACGAGCGTCGCGCCCGGCGGAATGTAGCGCGCGATATCGGCCAGCATCGTCCGCAGGAATTGCGCCGGCACGGCGAGGATCACCGCCTCCACCTCCTCGATCGCGGCGCGGATTTCCTCGGTCACGGCAAAGCGCGGTTCGAGCACGACGCCGGGCAGAAAGGCCGCATTTTCGCGGCGTTGAATGATCGAATCGACCACCTCGCGTTCACGCGCCCACAAGATCGCCTGCCGCCCCGCGCGCGTCGCCACGAGCGCCAGCGCGGTGCCCCATGCGCCGGCGCCGACGACGGCGAAGCGTTTCAGCGCCGTCATGCCGCCGCTCCGGACTTAGGCTCGGCGAGCGGCCAGCGCGGGCGCGGCGCGAAATCGAGTCCGTCGCGCTGGCCCAGTGCAAGGCGCTCGAGCCCGGCCCACGCGATCATCGCCGCATTGTCGGTGCAGTGGCGCAAAGGCGGCGCGACGAAAACGAGTCCCGCCGCGCGCGCGGCCGCATCAAGCACCGCGCGCAACGCCGCATTGGCGGCGACTCCCCCGGCCACGACGAGCGCGCGGCCTTGCGGCCAGTCGCGGCGGAAGCGCGCGAGCGCGTGGCGCACGCGGTCGCCGACGATGTCGGCGACGGCATCCTGAAAATCCCGGCAAAGATCGGCGGCGTCCTGCGGCGCGGCGCGGCCCTCGGGCAGAGCCGCGATGGCCTGGCGCACGGCGGTCTTCAGCCCGGCGAACGAAAAATCGGCGCCCGCGCGGCCCTTCATCGGCCGCGGCAGGCGGAAGCGACCGGGCTTGCCGGCCTTCGCCGCGCGCTCGACCGCGGGGCCGCCGGGATAACCGAGGCCCAGCATCTTGGCCACCTTGTCGAACGCTTCGCCGGCCGCGTCGTCTACCGTGCCGCCGAGCCGCACATAGCGGCCCACGCCCTCGACCGCGAGAAGCTGGCAATGCCCGCCGGAAACGAGCAACAGCAGGTAGGGAAATGGCACGTCGTTGGAGAGGCGCGGCGACAGCGCGTGGCCTTCCAGGTGATTGACCGCGAGAAACGGCAATTTGTGCACGGCGGCGATGGCCTTGGCTGTCATCACGCCAACCATCACGCCGCCGATCAGGCCCGGCCCGCCGGTCGCGGCGATCGCCGTGAGGTCGCGGTAGCCGAGCCCGGCCGCCGCCATCGTTTCGGCGATGAGGCGGTCGAGATGCTGCAGATGCGCGCGCGCGGCGATCTCGGGCACCACGCCGCCATAGGGTGCGTGCTCGCCGAGTTGCGACAGCAGGCGTTCGGCCAGCACCGTGCGGTCACCCGCCACGACGGCCGCCGCAGTCTCGTCGCAGCTCGTTTCGATGCCGAGGATGATGGGCGCGCTCATGTCCCTCACATAATGAGTCCGGCGGCCGGGCGCCATGCCTTCCCGCAGCGCGGCAAGATGCAGCATTTTGAGGGCGCATGCGTACGGGCAAACGCGCTATGATGGCGCGTACGTACGATCATGTATCGAATTAAATCAACTGATTAGGAACAACTTGGCACATCGGCCGCTCCGAATCGGTACGCGCGGCAGCGCCTTGGCGCTGGCGCAAGTACGACTGACCGTGGCGCGGCTCAAGGCGGTGCACGCCGGGCTGGCGGAGCCGGAGGTGGTGATCATCAAGACGACGGGCGACCGCGTCCAGGACCGGCCGCTGGCCGAACTTGGCGGCAAGGGCCTGTTCGCCAAAGAGATCGAGCAAGCATTGCTGGCCGGCACGATCGACTGCGCCGTCCATTCGCTGAAAGACCTCGAGACGCATCTGCCCCCCGGCCTCGTGATCGGCGCCGTGCTCACGCGCGCCGACCCGCGCGACGCGCTGATCGCGCCCGCCGCCCGATCGCTGGCCGATCTGCCGAAGGGCGCCGCCGTCGCGACCGGGTCGATTCGCCGGGCCGCGCAACTGCGCGCGCTGCGGCCGGATCTCGCGATCGGCCCGTTGCGCGGCAATGTCGATACGCGCCTCGCGAAAATCCGCAGCGGCGCCGCCGCGGCGACGCTGCTCGCCATGGCGGGCCTCGAGCGGCTCGGCCTCTCGGTGCCGGAGGCGACTCCGCTCGATCCCGCCATTTTCCTGCCGGCGCCGGGGCAAGGACTCGTCGCGATCGAATGCCGCGAGCGCGATGCGCGCACGCTCGAACTGCTCGCGTCTTGCAGCGATCGCGCGGCCTCGGCGGCGATGGCGGCGGAGCGCGCCTTGCT
>CAZUYG010000221.1:0-6038 GCA_964624265.1 uncultured Candidatus Odyssella sp. | reverse complement strand
GAGCCGCAGCACCGCCGCCGCGCCCTCGATCAGCATTTCGCCCATGGTGAGCCGGCGGTTGCGCGCCGCGTGGTCGACGAGGCGGTTGCCGTCGAACAGCGAGCGTACGCCGCCCGCATGCTCCAACAGGATCAGGCCGGCGTCTTCTCCGGCGATGGCGGGATTGAGGCGCCGGAGGCTCGCGTACACCGCGGCGGCCTCGCCGAACAGGAAGCGGAACGTGTCGATGAAATGGATTGCGGTCTCGTGCACGAGGAAGCGTTCCATCGTCCGGAAATAGGGCTGCCGGTCGAGATAGGCGGCTTCGCCCTGGCCGTCGCCGGGGCGCAGCCGGAACGTGGCCTGATAGACCTCGCCGAGCACGCCGGCATCGACAAGTCTGCGCGCCTCGCGGTGCCACGGCTGGAAGCGGAAATTCTCGTGCACCGCGAGCACCGATCCGGCGGCGCGGGCGGCGCTGACCGCGTTCTCCGCCTCCGCGAAATCGCGGCAGAACGGCTTCTGGCAGATGATCGCGGGAACGCGCCGATCCGCGGCCAGGCGGATCAGCGCCGCATGCGCGGGCGGCGGCGCCGCGATATCGAAAATGTCGGGCCGAACGGCGTCGAGCATCGCCGCGGCGTCGGCGAACGCCGCCGGCACGGAAAACGCAGCGGCCGCCGCGCGCGCTTTCGCGTCCGCGCTGTCGCAGACCGCGGCCAGTTCGACGCCCTCGATGCGCCGCCAAGCGTCGAGATGAAAGCGGCTGAAATAGCCGGCGCCGGCCACCGCCACGCGCAGCTTCGCCCGCGCCATCGCGGTCAATCCGCTTCCGTCGCTTCCGCCGCGAGCGCGGACCTGACGGCGGCGGTGATCGCCGCGGTGCCCGCGCTGCCGCCGCGCTCGCAGGGCACGAGCGCGCCGCCGCGAAAAGCCCGGCCGATCGCGGCCCGCATTCGCGCCGCGGCGCGCCCGCACGCCTCGTGCCCGTGCCGCTCGCCGAGCCATTCCAGCATCATGGCGGCGGAGAGGAACATCGCCGTCGGATTTGCCCGGCCCAGTCCCGCGATGTCCGGCGCCGTGCCGTGACACGGCTGGAACACCGCGTGCTCGTCGCCGATGTCGGCGGACGGCGCGAAGCCAAGCCCGCCCATGAGGCCCGCGCCGAGATCGGAGAGGATGTCGCCGAACATGTTCTCGGTGACGAGGACGTCGAGATCCCAAGGGCGCTGGACCATGCGCAGCGCCGCGGCATCGACGTAAAGGTGCTCGGTCGCGACGTCGGGAAAATCGCGCGCGCGCTCGTCGAACACCTTCCGGAAGAAGGCCAGCGACGCGAACACGTTTGCCTTGTCGACGCAGGCCAGCCGCCCGGGCCGGCCTTGCGCGCGCCGGCGGCGCGCCAGCCGCAGCGAAAAATCGGCGACGCGCTGCGTCCCCGCGCGCGTGATCACCATCGTGTCCCGCGCCTCGCGGTCGCCCTCGACCGTGCCGCGCCCGCGCGAGGCGAACAGGCCCTCGGTCGATTCGCGCACCAGGACGAAATCGAGCTGCGCCGCGCGCGGGTCGGACAGGACCGGCGCGATGCCCGGGATGGTCATCACGGGGCGCACGCCGGCGTAGAGGCCGAATTCGAAGCGCAGATCGAGCTGCGGCGCGATTTCCGTGCCGTCGGGCTGGCGCACGTCGGGCAGGCCCATCGCGCCGAGCAGGATCGCGTCGGCCTTCCGCGCGAGGGCCATCGATGCCGGGGGCAGGGCCTGCCCGGTATCGCGATAGCAGCCGGCGCCGGCCGGCGCGTGTTCGAACTGCAGCGAAAACCCGCCGGCCGCGCGGGCCGCGAGTTCGAGCAGCTCGAGGCACGGCTTCATCACCTCGTGGCCGATTCCGTCGCCGGGAAAGACCGCGATCCGAAACGCCGAGGTCGCCTGCATGGGTTTTGAGCTCCCGCCCCGTAGCGCCGTTCTGGAGCGGCGCCGCGCCGCATTGGGTACACCCGTCCTGCGCCGTCCGTCCACGGCCGCCGCACCGGCGGCGTTAATCATGCCGCCGCGGCACCGCGCGCGCACGGCGCACGCCAAGCCGCCGCAGCACGGACCGCTTTTGCCGGGGCCGCCTTTCGGGGTAAATCAGGGGGGCAACGCAGGACCGGCACAGCAGGCGGCATGGCTCTACCGGCCTCACAACTTCCGATCCCGGCGCCCGACGCCCTGGCCGAACGCCGGCGCGTGGGCGTGATCGACATCGGGTCGAACTCGATCCGCCTCGTCGTCTTCGCCGGGGCCACGCGCGCGCCTTTGCCGATCTTCAACGAGAAGGTGCTGTGCGGCATGGGCCGCCGGCTGCACTCGACCGGCAAGCTCGACCCCGACGGCGTCGAGCTGGCGCTCGCCAATCTTCCGCGCTTTGCCGCCGCCGCCGAATCGCTCGGCGTCGAGCGCCTGCGCGTCGTCGGCACCGCCGCGATCCGCGACGCCGTGGACGGCCCGGCCTTCATCGCGCGCGTGAAAGAAGTCGCCGGGCTCCGCATCGAGACGATCTCCGGCGAAACCGAGGCCCGGCTCTCGGCGCTCGGCCTGCTGTCGGCCTTGCCCGATGCCGACGGCGCCATGGGCGATCTCGGCGGCGGCAGCCTCGAGCTGGTGCGGCTCGACAAGGGTGCGCTCGGCCCGCAGGCCACGCTTCCGCTCGGGCCGCTGCGGCTCAACGAGGCCGAGCGCGAGGGCGAGGATGTCGGCGAGGTCGTGAAGGAAACGCTCGCCGGCATGCGCTGGCTGCCGGGCCTCGCCGGCCGCACGTTCTACGCGATCGGCGGCGCCTGGCGCGCGCTCGCGCGCATCCACCAGGCCCACACCGAGTATCGCCTGCGCGTGATCGACGGCTACCGCGTCGATCCCGACTCGTTCCGCGATTTCCTGCGCCTCGTCGGCAAGATGTCGGACGCCGCGCTGAAGCAGCTCCCCGACGTGCCCGCCAAGCGCCTCGACACGCTGCGGCCGGCGGCGCGCATCCTGCGCCACATCGTCAACATCGGCCGCCCGCGCCACCTCGTGTTCAGCGCGCAGGGTTTGCGCGAAGGCATCCTGTTCGACGATCTGCCCGAGGCGAAGCGCAAGGAAGATCCGCTGCTCGCCGCCGCCGGCGACATCGCGCGCCATTTCGGCCGCTTCGCGAAGCTCGGCCCCAGCCTCGCGCACTGGAGCGACGGGCTCTTCAAGAGCGAGAGCCGCGCCGAGAAGCGGCTGCGCGAGGCGGCGTGCCTGCTGTCGGACATCGGCTGGGTGGACCATCCCGATTATCGCGCGCCGCTGGTGTTCGAGCGCGCGCTGACCATGCCGCTGCCGGGCATCGACCACCCCGGCCGCGCGTTCCTCGCCCATGCGCTGCACGCGCGCTACGAAGACGAGAGCGGCAGCAAGCAGCGCAAGACGGCGGGCGCCCTCGGCCTCGACGGCGACGCGCTGAAGCGCGCGCGCGCGATCGGCCAGGCGATCCGCCTCGGCTACACGATCGCCGCCGGGCGCGACGACGTGCTCGCGCGCACCGCGCTCGGCGCCGGCGAAAAGCTGCTGACGCTCACCGTGCCGCGCACCGACGGCACCTTCGCCGGCGAGAGCGTCACCAAGCGCCTCGACCAGCTCGCCCGCGCGCTGGACCTCACTCCGCGGATCGCCACGCGGGGGTAGGGGGCGGCCGGCCGGCGCGCGGGCGCGCGGCCGCGCATTGATCGTGGGCAAAGCCACGCCGCCCGCGGTCTGATCTGATGCGTCCCGTCGGCCGCAAGGGCGCGAGCTTAATTTTATGGCGAATTCTTCCGACGACGGCGTGTTGCGCGGCGTGGATATCGTGCTGTCGCAATACGAAGTCTGCTGCTACGCGCTGGTCGTCTCGCTGACGGCGATTTCGCTCAGCGAGGCCGAGCAGCGGGCGCGGCGGCTCGCGCTTTTCAATGCCGCGCTCGACGATTTCGAGCGCGGGCTGTTCGATCTCGCGCTCGGCCGCGCCCGCGCCGCCGCGGCGCCCGATTTCCTGCCCGACACGGACGCCGTGCTGCACGATTACGAGGCATTGCGCGCCCGGCTGCATCAGATTTTGGCGCGCCGGCCCGGCCGGGCCTGAGGGCGGCGGCCGCTCCCCAACCGGCCGGCAACCGCGTAAACTCGGCGCATGGCCGAATCCGTTTCCGACTTCCAGCCGAGCGCGGCGCCCGCGCCGGGCCGCTCCTGCGGCGGCTGCACGCTGTGCTGCAAGATTTTCGAGATCCCCGAGATCGCGAAGGCGCGTCACGTGTGGTGCGGCCATTGCGATCCCGGCAAGGGCTGCAAGATCCACGAGACGCGGCCGGCCACCTGCCGCGATTTTTTCTGCGGCTACCTGCTGATGGGCACGCTGCCCGAGCACTGGAAGCCTTCGCAGGCCCGCTTCGTGCTCACCTGGGAAAGCGACAACAACCGCATGGTCGTCAACGTCGATCCCGGGCGGCCCGATGCCTGGCGCAAGGAGCCCTACTACGCGCAGCTCAAGCACTGGGCGCGGGTGGCCTTGCGCAACAAGGGTCAGGTGCTCGTCTGGCAGGGCAAGGACGCGGTCGTCGTGCTGCCCGACCGCGACGTGTTCCTCGGTCCGGTGCGGCCCGGTCAGGCGATCGTGATGCGCGGGCGGCCCGGCCCCGATGGCGGCGGGATCGATGTCGAGGTGTCGGATGGCAGGCCGGCGTAACGCTGACGATCGGGAGCCGGCATGAGCGCGGAACCGCCGCCGCCGGCCCCGGGCCGCTCCTGCGAGGGCTGCACGCTCTGCTGCAAAATTTTCGGCATTCCCGAGCTTGAGAAGCCGCGGCACGAATGGTGCGCGCATTGCGAGATCGGCAAGGGCTGCCGCATCTACGAGACGCGCCCGGCCTCGTGCCGCGAATTCATGTGCGGCTGGCTCATCGACGGCACGGTGCCCGAGCACTGGCGGCCCGCGAAATCGCGCATGGTGCTGACGACCGAAGATGGCGGGCGCCGGCTGGTCATCAATGTCGATGCCGGACGGCTCGATGCCTGGAAGAAGCCGCCCTATTACGCCGAGATCAAGCGCATGGCGGCGGCGATGGCGCAAAGCCGCGGGCAGGTCATCGTCTGGCAGGGCCGCAACGCGATCGCGGTGCTGCCCGATCGCGACAAGCCGCTCGGCCCCATCGCGCCGGGGCAGATCATCGTCACCACGGAGCGCGACGGACCCGGCGGCGGCGACATCGACGTGGAAGTGATGACCGCCGAAGAACTGGCGGCCGCGCGGCGGTGAAACGCGTTTGACGCCGCTACGCGGTCGGCGCCGCCGGCACCGGCACGGCCGTGAGCTTACGGCCTTTGACGACCAGCGCGAGGCGGCCCTGCTTCAGCGCGATCGCGTCCTCGCCGAAAATCTCGCGGCGCCATCCTTTCAGCGCCGGCACGTCGGGCTCGTCCTCGGCGGCGAGGCGGTCGAGATCGTCGCGCTCGGCGCTCAGGCGCGCGGCGACGTTGTGCTCGTCGGCGCGCATTTTCAGCAGCACGCGCAGGATCTCGGCGACGGCGCCGTTGTGGCGCGGCAGGTCCGGGCGCTCGGCCATGTGCGGCGCTTCGGATTCCGGCACCGCCACGCCCCTGGCCACGGCGGCGAGCAGCTCCGCGCCGATCTTGCCGCGCGCGAGGCCGTCGGACAGGCCGCGCGTGCGCGCCAGCTCGTCGCTCGTGGCCGGCGCGTGCGCGGCGATTTCGATCAGCGCTTCGTCGCGCAGCATGCGCTGGCGCGGAATGTCGCGCTGCTGCGCGGCCAGCTCGCGCCACGCCGCCAGTTCGCGCAGGATCGCGAGGAAGCGCGGCTTCTGCGAGCGCACGCGCAGGCGGCGCCACATCTCGCGCGGATCGCCGCGATAGGTCGCAGGGTCGGTGAGCGTCTGCATCTCGCTCTCGACCCAATGGTGCCGGCCGCTGCGGTCGAGGCGCTCCTTGAGCTTCTTGTAAACGGTGCGCAGATACGTGACGTCCGACAGCGCGTAGGCGACCTGCTTTTCGGTGAGCGGGCGCAGCGCC
>CAZUYG010000220.1:0-6046 GCA_964624265.1 uncultured Candidatus Odyssella sp. | reverse complement strand
GACAGCGACAGGCGCTTGCGCGAAACGGCCATCAGCACCGCACCCACCGCGCCCATCGCGCCGCCCTCGGTCGGCGTCGCCCAGCCGATGAAGATGGTGCCGAGCACCAGGAAGATCAGCAGCAGCGGCGGCATCAGGGCGACGATGACCCGCCACAACATGCGCCGCCGCTGCGGTGTCGCCTTGATCAGGATCAGCGCCATCGCCACGATCGTCGCGCCCAGGACGTAAAGCAGCGTCACGGTGAAGGCGCCCTTGATGCCGAGGTGCCATCCGAACAGGCTGACCGGGACGTGGAGGAATTCCATTCCGTAGTATGCGCCGCCCAGCGCCAGGAACACGGCCGCGAACAGCAGCACGATGAAGCTGACGATCGCGAGCGTGTCGGAGCCCTCGATCTGGCGCGCCTCGGGCGGCAGGGCCGGCACCGCCTCGGGCTTGAAGATCGAAACCAGCAGGACGTAGCCGAAATAGATGCAGCTCAGGACCAGCCCGGGAACGAGCGCGCCTTCGTACATGTCGCCGACCGAGCGGCCCATCTGGTCGGCCAGAACGATCAGCACCAGGCTCGGCGGAATGATCTGCGCGAGCGTGCCGGATGCCGCGATGACGCCCGACGCAAGCCTTCGGTCGTAGCCGTAGCGGAGCATGATGGGCAGCGAGATCAGGCCCATCGAAATCACCGACGCGGCCACGACGCCCGTGGTCGCCGCCAGCAGCGCGCCGACGAAGATCACGGCATAGCCGAGGCCGCCGCGGATCGGGCCGAACAGCTGCCCGATCGTGTCGAGCAGTTCCTCCGCCATGCCGCTGCGTTCGAGAATCAGCCCCATGAAGGTGAAGAACGGAATCGCCAGCAGCGTGTCGTTCCGCATGATGCCGAACACCCGCTCCGGCAGGGCCTGGAGCAGGGCGGGCGGCAGCAGGTTCATCTCGATGCCGATGAAGGCGAAGAACAGGCCGTTCGCCGCCAGCGCGAAGGCCACCGGAAAGCCGAGCAGCAGGAAAACGACCAGCGCCACGAACATGAGCGGCGCGAAATTGTGGACGACGAAGTCGAACATGATGCGCTGCCCGCTACTCGACCGTACCGTGGGCGGCGGCTTTTTCGTTCGGATCGGGAATCATGCCCCTCAGAAACGCAACCCGCTTCGTCAATTCCGAAATGCCCTGGAGAGACAGCAGCAGGAACCCGATCGGAATGAGAATCTTGGCGGGCCAGCGCATCAGCCCGCCGGCATCGACCGACCATTCCCACTGCGACGGGTCGAGAATCGCGTTCATCACCTGGCCGAGCGTCGCTTCGGTTTCGCCGATGCGCGGCTTGGCGACCGAGTTCTTGAACACCGGCCACGAGAGATAAAGGAGGATCCCCGACATCGGCAGCAGGAAGAACACGAAGCCGAACACGTCGATCTTCGCGAGCGTGCGCCGCGAATACCGGGACGAGATGACGTCGATGCGCACGTGCTCGTTGCGCAGCAGCGTGTAGGCCGCGCACAGCATGAACACCGCGCCGAACAGGTACCACTGGACTTCGAGGAAAGCGTTGGAGCTGCGGTCGAACAGCTTGCGGATGATCGCGTTGCCGGTGCTGATCAGAACGGCGAACAGCACCAGCCACAGCATGGCGCGCCCAACCGCCAGGTTGACCGAATCGATGACCCGGCTCGCGGCGAGGAACGCCTTGGTCGCCACGAACATGACGACGACAAGCGCGATCCCCGCGACCGCGGAGGCGAGAACCCATTTTTCGAACGTCACGCGCTTCCCCCGAACGAAACGGCGCCGTTCGCCGGCGCTTGTCGGTTCAGCCTCTTAGCATAGGGGGTATGCGGCGGCAAACCGCCGTGGATCGCGCGAGGCGGCCTGCGATCAATTGCGCGGCGCTTCAGGGCAACACGGTCCATCCGCGCGAGGTGAGGCCCTCGAGCGGGCGGAAATTGGCCTTGTAGGCCATCTTGCGGCTGCCCGAGATCCAATAGCCGAGATAGAGGTAGGGCAGGCCGGCCGCGCGCGTGCGCTCGATGAGCCGCATGATCATGTAGGTGCCGAGGCTGCGCTCGGACTGCGCGGGCTCGAAGAAGCTGTAGACGGCCGAGAGCCCGTCGTGCAGCCGGTCGATGAGACAGGCGCCGATGAGCTTGCCGGCGCGGTCGCGATATTCGGCGATCAGCGTGTTGAGCGGGCTGTCTTCGACCATCGCCACGTAGTCGGCATAGGTCATGCCGGCCATCTCGCCGTCGGCGTGGCGGGCCGAGAGGTAGCGGGCGAACAGCGCATACTGCTCGGGCGTGGCGAGGCCCGGCACTTCGCATTCGCTGACGTCGGCATTCGCGCGCGCGACGCGCAGTTGCGATCGCCCCGGCTCGAACTGCCAGGCCACCACGCGCACCGGAACGCAGGCCTGGCAGCCGGGGCAGGACGGACGATAGGCGACGTTGTGCGAGCGGCGAAATCCGGCCTGGGTCAGCGCGTCGTAAAGCTGCGAGACGGCGGGGCCGGCGAGTTCGGTGAAGATGTTCTGCTCGGTGCGACCCTGAAGATAGGGGCAGGGGCGCGGCGGCATTCTGTAGAAGAACCGCGGCAGCCGGGCCGTTTGCGTCGTCATTCCCGATCCTGTCGGACTTGGTTCCGGTGCGATGGCGGGGCATACGCTGCCGAATGCCCGGCGATCGCGCCGCAACGGTTCTTCGCTCAAGAAAGCGCGCACATTGTTAGCGCGGGCCGACCGCAACGCAAGGGTGAAAAGAGTGTTAACGTGCCGGTTAACCCTCTTTTTGCGTGTCGGCTCCGCCGCTTACGAAGCTTGTCAACCGGCGCCCGGCCCCGCTATGCCGCGCTGCCCTGTCGCCAACGGAGAGAATGCGATGCCCGATACCGGCTCTGCCGCCACGGCCCACACGCGCCCCGGCGAGGGCGCCACGCCGCTCTGGCTGCCGCGCGAGATCTTCGAATCGGAGCACGAGATGTTCCGCGCGTCGGTGAAGCGGTTCATCGCCGAAGAGATGCTGCCGCACTATGCGGCGTGGGAAGAGAAAGGCATCGCGCCGCGCGAAGTCTGGGCGAAGGCGGGCGCGGCCGGGCTGCTCGGCACGAGCATTCCGGCGGAATACGGCGGCGCCGAAGCCGGCTTCGTCTACGATTCGATCGTCATCGAAGAGCTGGCCAATGCCGGGGTCGCGGGGCCGTCGTTCGATCTCCACTCCTACATCGTGGCGCCGTTCCTGATCAAATTCGGCACCGACGCGCAGAAGCAGCGCTGGCTGCCGGGCATGGCCGACGGCTCGATCATCGCCTCGGTCGCGATGACCGAGCCCGATTCGGGCAGCGATCTCCAGGCCGTGCGCACCAGCGCGGTCCGCTCCAGGGACGGCAACGGCGACCACTATGTCGTCAACGGCTCCAAGATCTTCATCACCAACGGCATCGTCGGCGATCTCTGCCTGCTCGTGGCGAAGACCGATCCGGCGAAGGGCGCGCGCGGCGTCTCGCTGCTGCTCGTGGATACGCGCACGCCGGGCTACCAGAAAAGCAAGAACCTGAAGAAGATCGGCAACAAGGCGCAGGATACCGCCGTCCTCTATTTCGACGACATGAAGGTGCCGGTCGATAATCTGCTCGGCGGTGAGAACGAGGGCTGGCGCCTGTTGATGTCGGGCCTGGTGCAGGAACGCCTCATTGTCGCCGTGCGCGCGGTTTCCACTTGCGAGACGGCGCTCGAGCAGACGATCGCTTACACGAAGGAGCGCAAGGCGTTCGGCCAGCGCGTGTTCGACTTCCAGAACACGCGCTTTACGCTCGCCGATCTCGTCACCGAAGTGCAGATCGCGCGCCACTTCATGGATCGCTGCATCAAGCTGCACGCCGAGGGCGCCTGCGACATGCGCACGGCGGCGATGGCCAAGCTCTCGACGACCGAGCTGCAGCAGAAGGTGCTCGACGCCTGCCTCCAGCTCCACGGCGGCAACGGCTACATGTGGGAATACTGGATCGCGCGCGCCTGGGCCGATGCGCGCGTCCACCGCATCTACGCCGGCACGAACGAGATCATGAAGGAGCTGATCGGAAGGACGCTGTAGGGGGCTTACGCGCGCGGCGGCAGACGCTCGGCCTCGGCTTTGCGCCGGCGCGGGATGAGCCCCGTGAACACCTGGGTCACCAGCTCGCGGCGCAGCGCGGCGACGCGCTGTTCGTCGGCGAACGGGATCGGGCGGCAGGCCTGCATCGTGGCGAGACCGAGCCGCGTCATGCGCACGGCGGCGAACACGCCTTCGCCGAGCTTGCCGGCGACCATGCCGGTGGCGCGGATGCCGAGCCCGCTCATCACGTCGGTGAACACGTCGCTGGCGATGTCGGCCGTGCCGAAGCTGGCGCCGTCGACCAGCGCGCGTTTCATCAGGCGCAGCGCGCCGAACGTGCCGGGGCGCAGGCCGTAGATCGTCGCCACCTCGCGGATCATGCGCAGCGCGCGCACGGTGCCGATCACCGCGTCAAGCGCGCCGACCGGGCTCGCCGCCACGCCGAGCGCCGTATCGCGCGCGGCCCGCGAGATGCGCGCCGCCGCCTGCCGGTCGAGCGGATCGAGCACTTCGCGCGCGAACAGGTTCAGCACGTCGGCGCCGCTGTGCGTCTGGCGCAGCAGTGCCTGGAGCCGCACCGAGCTGTCGTGCGCGGCGACGTTGCCGCTGAGGGCCGGCAGAATGCGATTGATCAGCGCGAGTCCCTCGGCGTGGCTGGCGCTGTCGCGCAGGCGCGCCGCAGCTTCGCGCACGCGGTCCGCGCTCCGCAAGGCGTAGAACCGGCGCATCTCGTCGAAGGCCCACACGCAGCCGGCCGCCAGCGCCGCCGCCAGCAGCGCCGACGCCGCGGTGGCGGCGATGGTCGAGAATGCGAACAGGCTGCGGAGAAACAGCGCGGCGTCGTAGGCGAGCGCCGCGCCGAAGAAAGCCAGCGCGAGGATGGCAAACCAGCGGCCGTAGTGCCGCCGCGCCGGCGGCGGCATCTCCACCGGCGGCGGCTCGACGACGACGGACTTTTCGACCGGCACGGTTTCCACGGCGTCGGCGCTGTAGAGACCCGGCTCGGGGCGGCCGTTTTCGCTCATGCCACCTTGTCTCCGATCAGGAATTGCAGCGCCTTGTCGAGGCCGAGATGCGGAAACGCGCGCTCCTCGAACGCCGAAAGATCGGGCGGCTCGAACGGGTAGTATTGGTAGCCGCGCTCGGGCCAGCGCGCGGGCGGGGGCAGCGCGGGCGGCACGTCGCTCGGCACCAGGATATTCTCTTCTGCGGCGCCCTGCACGCGGCCGCGCAGCACCGGCACCTGCACGCCGCCGAAGGTCGCGAGGCGCTCCTCGGTCGAGACGATCGAGGCGACGCAGCCGATGAAATAATCGGTACGGTCCTCGGTCGCGTGCTGATAGTCCTTGAGCTTCTTCATCACGCTCCAATCGACCGTCTCGCGCAGCAGGCTGCGCAGCGCGGCGAGCTGGCTGGCCGTGACGAGATCGGCCTTGGCCGCGGCCACCATCGCGCGGCCGATGCGGCGGCCGAGCAGCGGCTGCAGCAGGCGCCAGCCGCCATAGCGGAAATGCTCGAGGATGCGCCCGAGCGCCTCGCGCATGCCGTGGAAGCTCTCGGGGCCGCGCGCCAGCGCGCCGAGCAGGTCGACGAGCACGATCTGCCGGTCGAGATTGCGCAGATGATCGCGGTAGAACGGCTTCACCAGCGTCTCGACATAGCGCCGATAGCGCTGCGCGAGCGCCGCGAGCACCGGGCCCGGCACGAGCGCTTCGGGCGGCAGCGGGAAGAACGCGCAGCCGCTGCCGATCCATTCCTCCTCGCTCCAGGTCACGCTGCGGCCCGGCGTCAGCCACGCCCAGCCGAAGCGGTCGCCCTTGAGCGCGCGCATGAGCGTGCCATAGGCGCGGGCGCGCGCATCGATGCCATCGGGCCCCGGCACGGCGTTCGAATCCGTGCACCACGCCCGGCTCAGCGCGCCCGCGCCGTCGCTGCCGGCGTCGGCGAGGCGTGCCCAGGTTGCC
>CAZUYG010000219.1:0-6054 GCA_964624265.1 uncultured Candidatus Odyssella sp. | reverse complement strand
AGGCGCTGCTCGTAGTGCACGAGTTCCATGTAGTTCGGGATCACACGCGAACGCATGATCACGAGCCAGGAAACCGACGTGCCGGAAAAAATCGCCAACACGACCAGCCCCGCAAGCGCGCGGCCGCGCAATTTGCCGCCCTTCGCGAACAGCTGGTGGACGAGCCACCACAGGAGGAGCACGAACGGAACTTGCATGAAGACCTTGACGCGCTCGCTCGTGTAAAGGCCGTTACCGAGATTCGGCGAAACGAGAAACGTCCCGAAGAAACAGGCGACGGTGAAAAAAAGCGCGACGCTGCGCCACAAATTCGCCGCGCGCCAGACGAATGCGACCGTGGCAATGACGAGCAAGCCGCCGAAGAACGACACCGCGACCGGGGACGTGGCGACGTTCTCGGATATGAACCAGAGCGTGAGCAAACCCGGCAGAAGGATATTGCCCATGAACACCAGCTTCTGGGCGATCTCGCCAAACCCGAAAGCGAAGGTGATGTTGCGCCCGTCGGTCAGGGTGTAGCGCACCTGCTGGTCACTGAGGACGAAGTAGTTGTAGTCGTACAGCAGGATCTTGTGCCCAATGACATAGACGACCGACGCCAGGGCAAAGGTGGCGGCGGCGAGCACCGGGTAGATGAGCTGGTAGGCACCCTCTTCCTGCTTCGAAAACAGAATTTCGATCAGCAGCGGCACGAAGAACAGCGGCGCCACCACTGGATAGGTGAACATCGCGATGAGAAGAAGAACGAAAACGACGACCGACAGCGCCAGGCGCGTCACGAAGCCGTGCCGCGGATGGCGCAGATATCGCAGCCATATGTAGCCGGCGAGCACGGAAGCGAAGGCCGCATAGGCGAGCGGATTCGTCGTCATGAAGACGACGATGAAGATCATGCCGGGAAGCAGCAGGATCGAGAACAAGGCGAGCGACGCAATCAAGGTGTTTGCGCCGGCACGCCGGAACACGGATAGCAAGAGCCCGCCGCATCCGAAGAGCAGAAGAAGAGCGACGAGCTTCGGGATCCAAACGCGGTCGATGACGGCTCCGAAGGCGGTCATGCCGCAGTAAATGAAATTCATCAGCGGCTTTCCGGTCATATGGCCGTAGCCGCCGAGCTCGAAGCACGGGATTCCCGTGTATAGCCTCGACCCGTTCATGTAGTAGAGCCACGCCCACGAATCGTGGAATTCGTAGCGCAGGAAAATGAAGGGGATGAACACGACGAACGCGACGAGCGCGACGATCAGCGGGATGCGGTGCCTGATTGCGAAAGCACCGATCGCACGTGTCATCGTTTGCATGGTCTTGACGCTCATTTTCCGCTGGACGGCCGTTTCGCCAGGGCCATGACGCTCAGGCCCACCGGGAACGGGATCTTCCGGATCAAGGCGAAATTCTCGCATCGCACCGTTGCGTAGAGCATTTCGTTGAGCAGGGGCACGACGCGCAGGTCGCCATTCGGCCCCCCTTTTCGTTTCGGCAGACAGCGCGCGAGCAGACGCAGCGCCGCGGCCGGACAGAACAGGGCGAAATTCCAATACGAGGTGAACGCCACTTCGAACCCGGCGTCGCGCAGCCGCGAGACGAGACCGCGCCTCGTGTAGCGGCGGCGATGCACGTTCGCATCGTCATGCACCGACCACAGGAATTGAAAGGCGGGAACGAAGACCGCCAGCGTCCCCCCGGGCTTCAGCAGCCGGCGCCATTGCCGGAGAGCCTCGCCATCGTCTTCGATGTGCTCGAGAACGTCGGACGCAATCAGCAGATCGACGCTTTCGGCGGAGAGCGCAGGCGAAGCCGCATCGAGCCGGCGTACGTTCGATAGGCCGCGCAGCCTCGCTTGCTCGACCGCATTCGGGCTGATGTCGATTCCGGCCACCCGCGCGTATCCTTTCAGCGCCAGGGCTTCGACCAGTGCGCCGGACGCGCAGCCCGCGTCGAGGATCACCGCGTCGCGCGGCAGGGCCAGCGCTTCAACCAATCGAAGAAAGTAGTCACGGCGGCCCCGGAACCACCAGTGTCGATCCTCGATGAGATGGTACCTCGCCTCGTACGCCGCTTCCATCTTGCGATCTTATGCCTGTTCAAATGCTGCGCGGCGCGGCGCGAAACGCCCGGTAGCGGCGTGGCCGCATACTCGACGGTTCCGAATTCAACATAGACTAGCAAACCGCCGATCCATTAGCGATATTGCGCCGGCCGACGATGTAGACTTGCGCAGGCAATGGTATCTCAACCTGATTACCGAAACATGCGCGTGTTCGTGACCGGGCATACCGGCTTCAAGGGCGCGTGGCTGACGGCGTGGCTGAAGCGCGGCGGCGCGGCGGTGACGGGCCTGGCGCTGGCGCCCGAGACGGGGCGGCCCAGCCTGTTCGAGGCGGCGCGGGTCGGCGAAGGCATGCGCTCGGTCATCGGCGACATCCGCGATTTCGCGCTGGTGGAGCGCGCGATGGACGAGGCGCGGCCCGAGATCGTGTTCCACCTCGCCGCGCAGGCGCTGGTGCGCCGCTCCTACGCCGATCCCGTCGGCACCTTCGCCACCAACGTGCTGGGCACGGCGCACGTGCTCGAGGCCGCGCGCCGCGCCGGCGCGCGCGCGGTGGTGTGCGTCACGTCGGACAAGTGCTACGAGAATACGGGCGCCGGGCGCGCGTTCCGCGAGGACGACCGGCTTGGCGGGCGCGACCCCTACAGCGCGAGCAAGGCCGCGGCCGAGATCGCGGCCGCGTGCTGGCGCGACGCCCTGTTGCCGCTCGAAGGCGGACGCACGGCGCTGGCGACCGCGCGCGGCGGAAACGTGGTGGGCGGCGGCGATTGGGCGGAAGACCGCCTCGTGCCCGATATCGTGCGCGCGCTGGAGGCCGGCGCGCCGATCGTGTTGCGCAAGCCCGGCGCGGTACGGCCGTGGCAGCACGTGCTCGATCTCGTCCTCGCTTATGCGCTGCTCGGCCGCCGCCTGCTCGACGCGCCGGCCGAGGCCTCGGGCGCCTGGAATTTCGGTCCCGCGCCGGACGGCGCCGTGAACGTCGGCGAGCTCGCGCGGCGCTTCGCCGTGGCGTATGGCGGCGAGGCCCGCATCGAGATCGTGCCCTCCCCGCTTGCGGAGTCCGACTACCTCGCGCTCGACACGGCGAAGGCGCAGGCGCGGCTCGGCTGGCGGCCGCGTCTCGATCTCGCGGCGACCATCCGGGCGACGGCCGACTGGTATCGCGGATTCCACCGCGAAGGCCGTCCGGCGGCGGCCCTCGTCGCGGAGCAGCTCGCCGCCTGCGAGGCCGCGGCATGAAGACGGTGCTCGTGATCGGCGCCTCGGGCTTTCTTGGGCGCGCGCTCGTGGCGCGGCTCCGCGGCTCCGGCTGGCGCGTGGCGGCGGCGGGACGCGCGCGGTCGGCGCTTCCGCCGGCGGACTACGTGCTGCGGCTTCCGGCGCCCGATGCGGCGGCGATCGGAAGCGCGCTCGCCGGGGCAAGGCTCGACCTCGTGTTCCATTGCGCCGCTTATGGCGTGAACCCTGCCGACCGCGATCCCGCGGCGATGTTCGGGGCCAATGTCGCGGCGCCGGCCGCGTGGGCGGAAGCAGCGGCGGCGCTCGGCGCACGCGCATTCGTTCACGTCGGCTCGTGCGCGGAATATGGCGTTGTCGCGCAGCCGCACCCGATCCGTGAGGATGCGCCGCTCGCGGCGCGCGATCCCTACGGAGCGAGCAAGGCGGCGGGCGGGATGTGGGCGCGGGCGCGCGCGGCATTGCTCTCGCTGCCGTTCGTTTGGATGCGGCCTTTCGGAATCTTCGGCCCCGGCGAAGCGCCGCACAGGCTGCTGCCGCATCTCCACGCGCGTCTGCGCCGCCGGCAGCGCGCCGGGCTGACGCCCGGCGCCCAAATGCGCGACTTCCTTCATGTCGAAGACGCGGCGGCGGGGCTCGCGGCCGCCGGCGCGGCCGCGCTGTCGGGATTTGCCGGCGAGTACAATCTCTGCAGCGGGCGCGCGGTTTCCGTGCGCGCCTTCGCCGAGGCGGCGGCGCATCTCATGAAAGCGGATGCCGCGCTGCTCGAATTCGGCGCGCAGGACTATCGGCCGGGCGAGACCATGTGGATGGTGGGCGATCCCGCGCGGTTCGCCGCCGCCACCGGCTTCCGGCCGGCGTTTTCGCTCGAAGACGGGATCGCGCGCACGATCGCGGCGCTCGACGCGGCTTCGGTGCACGAGGCGGCGCAATGACCGCACGGCGCCTCGTCACGATCTGCGTGCCCGTTTACAACGAGGCGGAGAACATCCGGCCGCTCTACAGCCGTCTCGCGCCGGTTCTGGCGCAACTCGCGGACCGCTACGACTTCGAGATTCTGTTCACCGACAACCATAGCGAAGACGAAACCTTCGAGCGCCTCGCCGCGCTCGCCCTCGAGGACAAACGCATCCGCGTGATCCGTTTCTCGCGAAATTTCGGTTTTCAGCGTTCGGTGCTCGCCAGCTACGCGAACGCGCGCGGCGACGCGGCAATTCAGATCGATTGCGACCTTCAGGACCCGCCCGAACTGTTCGCCGAGTTCCTCGCGCGCTGGGAGGCCGGGTATCAGGTGGTGTACGGCATCCGCAAGGCGCGCCCGCGCGAAGGCTGGCTGCTCCGCACGGGGCGGCGGGCTTTCTACCGCCTGATCGACGGGCTGAGCGAAGACCACCTGCCGCACGATGCCGGCGACTTCCGCCTCGTCGACCGGCGCGTCCTCGACGAACTGCGGCAGGTGCGGGACCAGCAGCCCTACGTGCGCGGCCTCATCGCCGCGATGGGATTTCGCCAGGTCGGCATTCCCTACGACCGCGCGCCGCGCGAGCGCGGCGAGAGCAAATTCCGCCTCCGGCATCTCATCGGCCTGGCGCTCGACGGCATCCTGCATCATTCGACGGTGCCGCTCCAGATCGCGACGATCGTAGGGCTGGCGATATCGGCGCTGGCGCTCGTCGGCATCGTCTACTATCTCGTCGACTGGCTGCTCGCCGGCGGCAGCTGGCCGCAAGGCTGGGCCACGATCGCGATTCTCGTGCTGCTGTCGATCGGTCTCAACGCGCTGCTGCTCGGGATTCTCGGCGCCTATATCGGCCGCATCTTCAAGAACGTGAAGTCGCTGCCGCTGGTGATCGTCGAGGACGTGATCGATCACGGCGGCGAGGTGCCGCGCGCCGAGCCGCGCGAGACCCGCCCTGCCGGACCATGAGCGGAGAACGCGGATGAAGGTGGTGATCCTGGCCGGCGGCTTCGGCACGCGCCTCGGCGAAGAGACCGATGTGCGCCCGAAGCCGATGATCGAAATCGGCGGAATGCCGCTGCTGCTGCACATCATGAAGATCTACGGCGCGCACGGCTTCT
Source organism: uncultured Candidatus Odyssella sp. (assembly GCA_964624265.1). Classification (GTDB taxonomy): domain Bacteria; phylum Pseudomonadota; class Alphaproteobacteria; order Bin65; family Bin65; genus SBBV01. Next base: position 689 of record CAZUYG010000219.1, on the reverse strand, counting down.
CCGATTTCGTCATCTGCCTCGGCTACCGCGGCTACGTGATCAAGGAGTATTTTGCGAACTACGCGCTGCACCGGAGCGACGTCACGTTCGATTTCAAGACCGGCGAGAGCACGTTCTTCAATCGCGCGGCCGAGCCCTGGCGCGTGACGCTCGTCGACACCGGTCTCGAGACGATGACGGGCGGCCGCCTCCTGCGCGCGCGCGACGCGATCGGACACGGCACGTTCATGATGACCTATGGCGACGGCGTCGCCGACATCGACGTCTCGGCCCTGCTCGCCTTCCACAGAAGCCACGGCAAGGCCGCCACCGTGACCGCGGTTCAGCCGCCGGGCCGCTTTGGCGTGCTCGACATCGCGCAAGACGGCGGCGTGCGCAGTTTCCGCGAGAAACCCGCCAACGAAATCGGCTGGATCAACGGCGGCTTCTTCGTCCTCGAGCCCGGCGTCTTCGATCTGATCGATGGCGACGCGGCCGTGTGGGAGCGCGCGCCACTCGAAAGGCTCGCGGCCCGCGGCGATCTCGTCGCCTATCGCCATCGCGGCTTTTGGCAGCCGGTCGACACGCTGCGCGACAAGCGCGCGCTCGAGGCCCTGTGGGCCGCCGGGCGGGCGCCGTGGACCGTGCGGGACTGAGCGCGCTCGCGCCGCCGCGATAGCGCCGGCAGCCTTACTCCCAACCGAACTCGT
>CAZUYG010000218.1:0-6075 GCA_964624265.1 uncultured Candidatus Odyssella sp. | reverse complement strand
TCCTGATCCGCGCCTAAGGCTGAGACCGGGCGATGGCGGCGTCGACGGGCCTTTCCCCGGAGCGTATCGCCGAGGCCTATCGCGTCGTCGATCCGGTGTTTCGCGACAGCCCGCAACCGGAGTTTCCGGGTCTCTCCGCCCGGCTCGGCGCCGCGACGGTGCTCAAGATCGAGACGCTCAATCCGATCCGCTCCTTCAAGGGCCGGGGCTGCTCCTATCTCGTTCACGGCCTCCGCGGCGCGTCGCCGCTCGTCTGCGCGTCGGCCGGCAATTTCGGGCAAGGCCTGGCTTACGCCGCGCGCTCGCGCGGGCTGGCACTCACGGTGTTCGCGGCGGAGGGCGCCAACCCGCTGAAGGTGCGGCGCATGCGCGATTTCGGTGCGAAGGTCGTTTTGTCCGGCAGGGATTTCGACGAGGCCAAGGCCGCCGCGCGCGCCCATGCCGCGGAGCGCGGTGCAGCCTTCGTCGAAGACGGCGACGCACCGGCAATTGCCGAGGGCGCGGGCACGATCGCCCTCGAATTGCTGCGCGCGCCCGGACGGTTCGACGCCATCGTCGTGCCGCTCGGCAACGGCTCGCTGCTGAACGGCATCGGCACCTGGACGAAGGCGCACGCGCCGGACACTCGCGTCATCGGCGTCGTCGCGCGCGGCGCGCCGGCGATGGCGCTCTCCTGGCGCCGCGGAACCGCCCTTTCCACGCCGGCGGCGGACACGATCGCCGATGGCATCGCGGTGCGCGTGCCCGTGCCCCAAGCCCTCGCCGACATGCGCGCGACCACCGACGACGTGCTCGAGGTTTCCGACGCGTCGATCCTCGGCGCGATGCGCCTGTTGCTGCTGGAGACTGGCCTGCTGGCCGAGCCCGCCGGCGCCGCCGGGATCGCTGCGATCCTCGAGCACGCGTCCCTGTTCGCGGGCCGGCGAATCGCGACGATCCTGTGCGGCTCCAACGTCTCGCCGGAGCAGTTCGCCGCCTGGTTCGCCGGCGCCGGATGAGTCCGCCCGCGCGTCGCGCGCGCTACACCCGAAACACGTATTCCCGGCCCGGCACGCGGTCGATGTCGGGCGGAAACGACGCGTGCTTGTCGCGATAATAGGCGGCGCGATGATCGCCGTCGCTGCCGCGGTTGTAGGTGAGATACAGCACGCGGCGCGGCAGGCCGGTGAGGTTGTCGGCCGAAGCGTGCGGCACGTAGCTGTCGAAGAGAATGACGTCCCCGGGCGCCGTCTCGACCGGCTGCAGGCCGAGCTCCGCCACGTCGGCGTCGGTCAGCGGCGTCCACTCCTGGCCGATCAGGCCCTGCGGCCGCCAGCGATTTGCGATCTCGAGGCAGCCATTGGCGCGCGTCGCGGCGTCGATGCTGACCAGAGCGGTGACGAACAGCGGGGCGTACCGCGTCCACCCGGCCTGCTGATCCTGATGTGCCTTGAAGCCCGAACCTCCAGGCATCTTGAAGTTGATCTTCTCCTTGAACAAAACGGCCGGCCCGCCGAGCACGGCAGATGCCATCTCGATCAGGCGGCCCTGGCGGATGAAGCGGTCGTAGGCATCATGGTAAGGGCAGAAATTCTCGATGCGCTGGACGATATGGGCCGCCGGATCGGACCTGCTCGGCTCGCGGTAGACCCAATGCCGGCCCGAGAGCTCGGGCGCCTCGGCGAGCTCGTCCGTCCAGCGTGCGACGTCGGCCATCGTAGCGGCGTCGAAGACGCCGCGCAGGACGAGGTAGCCGGTGCGCGCGAACGCCGAAACCTCTTCGGCGCTCAAGGCGGGCCGCGGGCGTGCCGCGCTCGCGGCCATGGCCAATTCCGAACCCATCCCGCTCACCTCGCGCCCGCCGCGGCTTCCGTCATCTCGCTGAGCCGGGGCACGACCTTCTTTCGCGCCCTCGCCACGTCGAGCGGAAAGTCGATTTCGGCCCAGGGCAGGCCGGTGATGTCCTCATAGCCGAACACGTCGGGTGCGCTGGCGAGGATCAGGTCGCGCAGCGGCTCCTCGTATTCCTGATCGTGCCGCCCGGTCGCGACGTACTCCGCCGCGCCCGCGAGCAACGCCGCGCCGATCGGCGCGGAAAGCCGGAAGAAACCGACCGATTCTCCATGAAAATCATGGTGATGTTTCGGTTTTTTATGAAAATCGACGATCCGGTTTGCGGCGATGCAGAGCTTCACCGGCTCCTCGCCGGGCTCGATCTCGCGATCCATCAAGAGGCAGTTCTCCATGCGGGACTGCGTCAGCCGCTGCATGAGGCGCCAATCGTAAAGCACGTCGCCGTCCATCAGCAGCGTCGCCCCCTCGCTCGCGAAGGCGGCCGCCGCGGCCCACAGCGAGACGACGCTGCCCTCGGTGTAGCGCGCGTTTTCGATGAGCCGGACCCGCCCGGCGCGCCCGAGCCGGCGGATTTCGTCGCGCACCAAGGGCGCCCGAAAGCCGACCACCACGGCGATATCGGTAACCCCGCAATGTTCGAGAATCTCGATATGCCGCTGCAGCAGCGTTCGCCCGCCGAAACGAAGCAGGATTTTCGGCCGTTCCTCGCCGGCGCTTCCAAGCCGGCGGCCACGTCCGGCTGCCAGGATCACTGCTTTCATTCGGCCGAGCCTCCCCTGTGCTCGGCGGCCGATCGCGTCGGAGAACGCGGTGGGCAAAACGAGCGCGATTGCAGTCAGTGCGTCGTTTCGGTCCCCGCCCCGTCCCCGCAGCCAATATTGTACGTTCGAAGACGGTCTCTTCTCCCGCCGCTCATGCCGCGGCGCTCCGCGCCAGCCGGCTTTCCTGCGACGCGACGACGAGCAGCATCGCGAAGAACACCGGCGCGCCGACCGCCGCCAGCGCGAGAAACCAGGCCGCCTTGCCGAACAGGGACAGCGCCAGCACGAGATAGATGAAATCCCGCCGGGACAGCGAATCGAGCATGCTGACCAGGCGGCTCTTGTGCTCTTTCGCGACCGAGACGTAGAGCGGCCCCTCGCCTTGCTTCGGGCGCATCACGCGCCAGTAGACGAAACTGGCCGAACCGAGCGCGCCCAGCACGGCCGCGGCACCGAGGCCGAGCGGCCAGTCCGCGCCGACCGCGCGGCTCCAGCCGAGCGCCATGCAGCCGAAGATAGCCGCATGCACGACATTGTCGCCCCAGAAGTCGAGAATGCCGCCCCAGCGCGATTCCTGGAAGCGCAGGCGCGCGAGTTCGCCGTCGCAGCCATCGAGAATCGAATGCGCGAGGAAGAGGAGCGCGCCAACCGTCTGCCAGAGCGGCGCGGCCGAAAGGAAGAACGGCGCCGCGGCCAGGCCGACCATGGCCGAAATCAGCGTCATCTGGTTGGGCGTGACCGGCGTTCGCGCCAGCCGGCGCGAGAGGACGCGCGAGAGCGGCCGTTCGACGTTGCGCTCCATGAAGCCGTCGGTGCTCTTGCCCAGCGCCCGCGTCAGGCGCCGCTCGGCGACGGCGAGATCGGCCTTGCTGGCGACCAGCAGCGGCGCATGCGCCACCGGCGCCGCGGCGCGCGCTGCGCCGGCAATGATGCCGGGCCACGGCACATCGCGGCCGCAGACGATGACGCCGCCGCCGACCTCCACGCGATCGCCGTGTGCGACCGCAACGCCGGCCGCTTCCTCGAGCCAGCCTCGCTCCCCGACCACGAGGCCCGGCGCGCAAATCGTGGGGCCGTGATGTGGCTCGAGCACGGGTTGCGCGTGCCCCACATCGACGCCGGGCGTGCGGACGAGCAGTTCCCGGTAGCGGGCCGCGTCTTGGGGATGCGTCAGCACGTAGACGGCCCCGTAGCCGCAGCGGCGCGCGGCGCGCGCGGTGCGCTCGACGAGGCTCAGGCCGAGCATCCGGTGCGCCGGCTGGACTCCGTCGCCGGTACCGGTGCGCGCGTCGATGATCAGACGCGGCGCGGCGGGCGCCGGCGCCGCCGCGACTTCCGGATATGTCAGCATGTCTCGGAAATTGACCTCGAATCTCACGGACCATAGAAGAGTGACAGCGGTGTTACAATCGTGAATGGCCGCTCACGGTCGGGAAGGAACAGCGTCATCAGGCTTGCCCTGTCCCTCGCCGGCCTGCTCGGGCTCGCATTGGCCACCTATCTCGTCGCCGATCACGGCGCGGCGTCGATCCTCGCGGCGATGATGGCCATCGGCTGGGGCCTCGCGGCCGTAACCGCGTTCCATCTCGTGCCCATGCTGCTCGCCAATCTCTCCTGGCGCGAGCTTCTGCCGGGCAAGACCCGGCCGGGAACCCTCACGCTGCTGCGCATTCGCTGGATTCGCGAAAGCATCAACACGCTGCTGCCGGTGGCCCAGCTCGGCGGGGACATCGTCTGCGCGCGCCTCGCCTATCTCCGGGGCGTTCCCGCGGTGTCGGCGGTCGCGAGCATGGTCGTCGATCTCACCGTGAGCGTGCTCACCCAGCTCGCCTTCGTGGCACTCGGGCTCGCGCTGCTGCTCATGCGCTCGCAAGACCCCGCCGTCCTCGCGGTCGCCTGGGGCGTCGCGGCCGGCATGGGTATCCTCTTCGCGGCGATGGCGGCATTCATGTTCGCACAGCGAATCGGCATGTTCGACATCGCCACCCGCATCGGCGGCAGCCTGCTCGGAAGCGGCGCCATCGCGCGGCTGAACGCCAAGGCGTCGGAGATCGACGCCGCGATCCGCGCGCTCTATCGGGACAAGCGGGCGTTCTGGACGGCCATGGCCTGGCGCCTCGCCGACTGGATCGCTGGCGCCGGCGAAATATGGCTGGTCATGTATTTTCTCGGCAAACCGGTCGGCGTCGCGGAGGCGCTGGTTCTCGAAAGCCTCAGCACGGGCGTGCGCTCGGCCGCGTTCCTGGTTCCCGGCGCCATCGGCATCCTCGAAGCGAGCTTCATCGTCTTCGGGAGCCTGTTCGGCCTCTCGGCGGCCGATTCGCTTACCCTTGCGCTCGCCAAGCGCGTGCGGGAACTGCTGCTCGGTCTTCCCGGCCTACTCGCGTGGCAGATCGCCGAGGGCCGCCGCCTGCTGCAGCGGCGGCGCAGCTCGTGAACGCGGGCTGCCAGCCCCGGGCGCCGAAGCACCCAGGGTCCGAAGCCAGAGATCCGCGCCGGATTACCGGTTCAGCCCAGGCGGCGGGGTGCCGCGGCCGGGCGAGCCCACGCCGGGATAGCAATTGCCGTTCGGCAACAGGACCGGGCAGCTTCCGCCGGGACCGCCGGGGCCGCCAGGGCCGTTGAACGTCCCGCCCGGTCCAGCGCCCGGCGGCGGCCCGCCGGCAAAGTTGCCCGGCTGGAAATCGGGCCCGAGATGATCGGGAGGCCCGTTCGCGACATTGATCAGATTGCCCAGGAGCTTGGCGGCGCATTTCGAATTGCCGCCGCTGAGCCCGGTCATGCCACAGGCGTGATCGTTGATCGGCTTCGGCTGCGTCACGATCCCGTTCGAGAGAACGATGAAATTGCCCGCGTTCACGATCAGGCAATTGCCGGGGCTCGTGCAATATTCGGCCTGACCCTGACGGACGATCGCGAGAATGATCTCGCGGACGATCTCGACGTCCACGATCGTCCCGCGCACGCCGATCGTGCCGGCGCGCGTGACGATCTTGTAGTTGTTCGACGGCGAAGCGCCCGAGACGAAGCGGAACGCGCCGGAGACCGCGCGCACGGCGATTTCGGCGCCACCTTTGCTCGGATCGTAAACCGCCTTGTCGAGGACGAGCGTCGAATCCGCGCCCATCGACAGCGTGGTCTCGTCCCGGAACAGAAGCTGTGCCGTGCTGTTCGCGCCGGTACGGATCTGCTCGTTCTGGGACACGCCGTCGCCGACCTTCAGCGAGCGCTGAACGGCGCCCAGCGAGCCCTGGACCTCGTTTTGCGCCGCGGCCGCAATGCCGATGCGGTCGGCGCCCTGACCGAAGGCAGGCCCGGCGGCCAGCGCAATGGCGCATGCGAGAAACGTCGCGGAATTCCTCATCAGAACCTCCATTGGGCTCTCAGGCCTGCGATGTGATTGTTGTAGCGCGAGACACCGTTATTCGACGTGCGGTGCTCGAAATTGTAGCTGGCCGTGACGTCGAGATGGTCCTGCATC
>CAZUYG010000217.1:0-6091 GCA_964624265.1 uncultured Candidatus Odyssella sp. | reverse complement strand
CCGCCATGCGATCGGTATGCGGCGTCTTGAACACCCACTTTTTCACCGGCTCGATGATGACGACCGCGCCGGCGAGCGAGATGAAGGGCATTCCCGCCTGTTCGGCCAGCGGCACGGCCGCCATCGTCGTTCCCGTCGTCGTGCCGCCGACGATGACGTCGACCTTGTCCTGGTCGATGAGGCGCTTCGCGAAGGTGCGAGCCTTGTCGCTGTCGCCGGCGTCGTCGTAGACGACGAGCTCGATCTTGCGGCCGATCACGCCGCCGGCCGCGTTCAGCTTCTCGACGTAGAGCTTCAGCGTTTTCTCCTCAGGATCGCCGAGGAACGCCGCCGGCCCGGTGACCGACAGAAAACTTCCGATCTTGATCGGGGGCGCTTCGGCCGCGACAGGGCCTGAAAAGAGCGTGCCGGCGGCGAGCGCGAGAGCGGCGGCGCCGATGACGGCGCGAATCGGCAGGGATCGCATGGTCGTTCCTCCGGGTTGACCGCGGCTGCCCGATCCCCAAGGCGGTCGGCGTGTCTATTTACGCATTTTGGTATTCTATTGCTTATTTGACGAAAGCCGCCAGCGGCTGTCAATGGCGCGGATGGGCCGGCCGGTGCGACTATTTGGCGGCGCGGGCCACGACACGCAACGCGGGTGCTGCGCCCGCAACGGCGCCGGTGTTGCGCTTGATCTGATTGACCAGCGTCTCGATCGTGATCGAGTCGAGGGTGGCGCGCGCGATCTGTTCTATTTCGTTCAAGACCGGGTGCAGGCTGCGCCCGATGTCGGTGCGGGCGCCGCGATCCGCGGAATCCGACGCAGGGGCGCCGATGTCTTCGAACATCTCGATGACGTCGAGCAGCGTCGTGCGCTTCGCATTGCCAGAGAAGCGGTAGCCTCCGCCGACGCCGCGCGTCGACTCGACGAGGCCCGCGCGGCCGAGATCGCGCAGGACCTTGGCCAGATGATTGTTGGAGATTCCATATTTCTCCGCGATCTCCGCCGCGGACAGTTGCCGCCCCGGATCGAGCGCCAGCTCGAGGACCGAGTACAGCGCGAACTGCGTCGCCTTCTGAAGTTTCATCGAGTTTCAGGATCCCGTGGTTGTCGTCAGATGAGCGCTTTTTCGAGCTGAATGAAAGGGCCGGCCATCATCCCCTGGCTGCGGAAGAATCGGAGGTTCAGCAAGTCGTCGCGGGACAGCATCGTGCGGACCTTTTGCACTCCCGCCTGCTTGAAGCAATCGACGATCGCGTCCACGAGCATCGTGCCGATCCGGCGCAGCCGCGCATTGGCATCCACTTCGGCCGCCAGCACCCAGCCGCACGGCACCGATCCGAACTCCCACGCCCGGATTTCGCCAACGATGAAGCCCACGAGCTTGGACCGCTCCTCGGCGACCAGGAAGAAGCGCGTATTCCGGCGCCGCCCGTAATCGGCGAAGAGCTCGCGCCAGTATCGCGGCTTCGCCACGCGGGTGTTGGCCGCATCGAGGGCCACCACGGCACGGTGATCGCGCGGCATCAGCGGCCGGATCCGGATTCCGGACGGAGCCCGGACATCGGGGCTGCGGCGAATCTGGCTTCGGCTGCTCATGGCAACGCGCCTTTTCAAATTGGTATTTTCGTACCGTAATTTCTTTACGGCGCTCCGGCAAGAGGCGCCGGCCGCACGCCCGGCGGCGGGCGAATGGGTCGCAGGTCTCTTCCGATAATAATGGTACTATAATGCTTATTTAGGCGAAACGGCCTGCAGAACTTCATCGGAGCCGCATCATGGCCGCAGCACGGGTTACGGCGCAGACGACGATCGCCCGCGCGCTGGCGGCGGATCCGGGCCTCGTGGACCGCCTCGTCGCTTTCAATCCGGCCTTCCGCAAGCTCAAGAATCCAATTCTGCGGCGAACCATGGCGCGGCTCGCGAATTTCGGCGATGCGGCACGGGTGGCGGGCGTGCCGCTAGAGGCGCTGCTCGCCGTCGCGAACGGCGCTGCGGCGGAGCCCGGCGCGGACAGCGGCATTGCCGAAGCGGCCGAGGCGCCTGGCTGGATCGCGGCTCTCGATCATGCCGCGGCGACGCAACTCGACGTGCGCCCCTTGCTGGCATCCGGCGAAGATCCGTTCAGGACGATCATGGGCGTCGTGGCCAAGCTGAGGCCCGGCGACGTGCTCGTGCTCGACGCGCCCTTCGATCCCGCTCCGCTGCGTCGCGTCCTCGGGGGCAAGGGGTTTGCGGATCATGCGGAGCGCCTGGCGCCCGAGCATTGGCGGATTTTCTTCCGGAAATCCGATGGTGACGCGAAGCCGGTTTCGCCGGCATTTGCCGCGCGCCTTTGGCGCGATGGCGGCATTCCGCACATCGACGTGCGTGGCCTTGACCCGCCCGAGCCGATGCTCGCGATTTTGCGCCTGATCGATCAGCCCGACTGCGGCCCAACCGTCATCGTTCACCACGAACGCGAGCCGATGTTCCTCTACCCCGAGCTGGCCGAGCGCGGTTGGCGGCATGAGATCGTCGCGGGCGATCCGGGGGAAGTGCGGCTGCAGCTCACACGTGCGGCATGAACCGTCCGGTAAAGCCGGCGGCGGCGGACTTTCTCGGCGGCGCCAAGAGCCGTCTTCTGCCCGCCTCGATTCCGTTCCGTTTCTTCGCCGGAGCGGTTTTCTTTCACTTGGTTTTTTGGTTCGGCGTCGTTTGGGCCGCGCCGGAGATTCCGAACTTTGTGATCGGACCCGGGCGCGTGCTGGCGGTGCTGCACCTGCTGACGCTCGGCGTCTTCGCGTCCACTGCGTTCGGCGCCGCGTTCCAGCTGCTGCCGGTGGCAACGAAGCAGCCGCTGCGGGCGGAATGGCCGGCACGGCTGGTTGCCTGGCTGCTTTTTCCCGGCATTGCGCTGTTCGCGGCGGGTGTCGCGGAAACGCTACACCTGTTCGCGGCGGCCGGCGGAATTCTATCGGCGGCCGGCGTGCTGCTGGGCTGCGTGCTTCTCGCCGACAATCTCGCGCGGGCGCGCGGCATGGCGAGCGTCGTCGCGCACGCATGGGCCGCCGGCGCGAGCCTGTTCGCGCTCGCCGCGCTCGGCTTCCTGCTCGTTGTCGACCAGCACCACGGCCTTTTCGCGAATCGCAACAGCATCGGCGCGGCGCATGCGATCCTTGCCGTGTATGGCTTCATGGGCATGCTGACGCTGGGCTTCAGCTATGTGCTGGTCCCGATGTTCGGACTGGCGCCGGCGCCCCCGACGCGCGCGGCCATGACGAGCTTCGCGCTGGCCGTCGCTGGGCTCGGGATGGGTGTCGCGGGCGCACTGCTCGGCGAGGCTGCGGTCATCGTGTCGGGCACCGCCGCGGGATTCGGCGCCGTCGCGCTACATTTGCGTCTCATGGCCGCCGCTATGCGGGCGCGGATGCGCAAGCGGTTGGGGCCATCGTTTCTGCTGGTCCGGATCGCATGGGCATGCCTGCCGCTCTCGCTGATGTTGGGCGCGCTCATGGCGCTGGAGCTCTGGCCATGGCGCGCACCGGCGCTGTTCGGTGTCGTCGCGCTGCTCGGATGGCTGCTGACATTCGTCTTCGGAATGCTGCAGCGCATCATTCCATTTCTCGCATCGATGCACGCGAGCGGCCCGGGCCGCGCGCCGCCGCTGGTCTCGAAACTGACGGCGGAAAGCCCGCTGGCAATCCACCGCTACTGCCATTTCGCGGCCGTGCCGGCACTCGCCGCCGGCGTCGCCGGAGACTGGCCGATCGTGATACGGGTTGCGGGCGCGATCGGGGCGGCCGGAGCCGCCGCCTTCGCGTGGTTCTTCATTGGAGCGCTCGTTCGCATGCGCGCCGCAGCGCGCTGAAAGAGGAAGAAACGTGGCCGACCTTGCCGCCCGCGCGCGCGATGCGCTGAAATCCATCGTCGATCCCGAGGCCGGACTGAACATCGTCGATCTCGGGCTGGTGTACGACATCCTCGTCGAGAATGGACGGCTCGTCGCGGTCATCACCTTCACGACCGAGGCATGCCCGGTGGGTCCGCGGCTCGCCGCGGAGGCCGAGCGGGCGCTCGCGGCGGTGGCCGGCGCGGTTCCGGTCGAGATCCGCGTCACCTTCGATCCGCCCTGGACGCCGAGCCGGATCACGACGGACGGCCGCGCACTGCTGGGCCGATAGCGGCATTTGCGCGCGGCCCGCCCCGCCGGGTTGACCCTTCCGGCCCGAAACAGGTAATTTGGTACCGTCATACCTATTTAGGCGTCCGGCCATGGAGTTCGCGCGCCAGGTTCCGGCCTGCATTCATCGGGAGCACATCGACTCGCTCGCCTTGCTCGAGCGGCTCGAAGCGGCGCTGGCGAAGAGCAAGGCTGCGCCCGGGCGCGGCGACGCCGCGTGGTCCCGTCTATTCCGCGAATTCGAGGCCAATCTCGTCGACGAGATCGGGCGCCATTTCGGGTTCGAGGAGCGGGAGCTTCTTCCGCTGCTTGCCGAGGGCGGCGACGGCGACATCGCCGCGCTTCTCGCGGAAGAGCACGCGGCGATTCTCGCGCTGGCCGAGCGCATCGTTCCGGCCCTGCGCGCCTTCGCGGCGGAAGGCGCCGCCGCGGATTGGCGGGCCCTGCGCGAGATGGCGCTGGAACTGATCGAACGTCAGGTGGCGCATATCCAGAAAGAGGAGATGTCGCTGCTGCCAGTGCTTGAGGACGTTCTCGACGGCGACCGCGACGCGGAGCTGTTTGGCCGTTATCTCGCGGCGGCGTGAAGGTTCGCGAAATAGAGAACAAGGAACAGGAAACAAGCCCATGATGACGGCGAACTTGGCAACGGCCTTTCCCGGCGACCATGCGGTGCGGGCCATGCGACCCGACGATCTCGACGCTGTCGCGGCGCTCGATGCACGGATCGGAGGGCGCATGCGCAGGGGCTATTTCGTCCGGCGATTGGAGTCCGCGCTGCGCGCGCCCGAGCGGCACCTTCAGCTGTCCGCCGAAGACCGCAACGGCACGCTGGCGGGCTTCATCTTCTATCTCATCGAAGCCGGTGAATTCGGCGCCGGCGAGCGCATTGCGGCGCTGGAAACGATCGGGATCCTGCCCGAGCAACGTCGGCGGCGCGTCGGAGCGACGCTGATCGAGCGGGCGCGGGCCATTCTGCGCCGCAAAGGCATTGCGAGCGAGACCACGCGCGCCGATTGGCGGAATCACGGCCTGCTCGGGTTCATTGACGGCGCCGGCTTCAAGCTCGCGCCGCGCCATGTGATTTCTTTCGATCTCGCGAATTCGCATGCCGTCCTGGAGAACGATGCGGACGCCGCGGCGCTGACCGCGGCCGGCATTCAGGCCGAGCCGCGCGAGATCGACTACGGCGGGCCCGCGTCCGAGTCCGACGCGCCGGCGCGCGACCGCGTTCCGGTGCGATCGATGAACGCCGACGATTTCGCCGCCGTGCTGCGGATCGACCGGAACACGTTCGGCCGCGAGCGCAACGTCTATATCCGCGCCAAAATGTCGGAGGCGCTGGATCGCGCCGGCGTGCGTGTCTCGCTGGTGGCGGAGATCGACCGCACCCCGGTCGGATTCGTGATGGCGAAAATGGAATTCGGCGAATTCGGCCGCACCGAGCCGGTGGCCGTGATCGACACGATCGGGGTCGACCCCAATTTCCGGCGCGCGGGCGTGGCCAGCGCCCTGCTTTCCCAACTCGTCGTGAATCTGCGCGGCCTCACAATCGACCGCCTCGAAACGGAAGTCGCGCGCGACCAGTTCGATCTGCTCGGCTTCTTCTACCGGCGCGGCTTCGCACCGTCTCAGCGCCTGGCCTTCTCGCACTCGCTCTCGTGAAGACGCAGCGGCGCCGTCAGGCCGCCGCTTCCTCGGCCCCGGGCGCTTCGGCGCCGACCCCGAGATGACGGTTGAGAAGCTGCGGCCGCGCGGCGAGTTCCGCCGTCTTGCCCTCGAAGACGATGCGGCCTTTCGCGAGCACGATGCTGCGGTCGGTCACCGCCGCCAGCGCGCGGATATCCTTGTCGACGACGAGCGTCGCCACACCGGCCGCCTTGATCGCCGAAATCACCGACCAGATCTCCTTGCGCATCAGCGGCGCCAGGCCTTCGGTCGCCTCG
>CAZUYG010000216.1:0-6097 GCA_964624265.1 uncultured Candidatus Odyssella sp. | reverse complement strand
TGCGGTTCCAGAGGTGCGGCATGCGCGCCCGTGTCAGCGCGGTGTCAGCATTTCGCGCAGGTGCGGCTCCTGCGGAGCGCCGGCCAGGATGCCTTTGAGCGTCACGCCGAATGGATTGGCCGATCGCGTATCGGCTTCGCCGGTGTTCATCGCGCAAGTCGACTTCGGCGGAGCGCTCTCGGCGAGCCGCTGTTTCAGCGCGTCGAGCTGCGCCTCGGCAACCCCGTGCCCGATCAGCCAGCCCGAGAAGGAGGCGGCGGCGATGATTCCCCAGAGCGCCGCGACCGCGACGAATCTTGACCGTTTCATCCTGTTCATGGCCCGTCTCGAAAGCTTCCGCGGCCGCAACGGTATGGCGCGGTGATTCACGGTGTCGCTGGGTCAAACGCCGGGCCGGTATTCGGGTTCCCCGCGGCCGTGGCCTCCGCCGCCAGGCCCGCGCGAGAACCGAAGCGGGGTGTCGCTCGTTGTATGCGCGAACAAGCGGTTTCCTTGCCATGAAACGCATCCTTGCCGCCGCCGCCGCGCTAACAGTGTGCTCGGTGCCGCAAATGGCGGCAGCGAAACTCTCCTGCTACCCGATCACCCAGATCGAACGAGCGCTCGACGGCGAGTTCGGCGAGATGCGCAGCTTCGCCGGCAAGGAGGCAACCGGCATCGAGTACCGACTCTACGTGAATACCCGCACGGGAAGCTGGAGCTGGATCGGCATCCCGGCCGGCGCGGGGGTCGGCTGCCTGATTTTCGCCGGCCGGTCGAACGAAGCTCCGCCGGGCGAACGGCAGCCGAAGCCCGACGCGCAGTTCTAGCGGACCCCGGTACGCCGCCGGCCGGTCTTATCCATAGCCCGACACGGGCAGCCCTATTCCCTCCACCGGATTCGCGATACATATGCAACCGGGTGGAGGCTGACCATGCGTGCGGCGTTCCTCGCTCTGCTCTTGGCCGTGCTGGCGTCGGCGCCGGCACGCGGCGACGCTCCGGAAGCGGTTGATCTCGAGCTTGTCCTTGCCATCGATGTTTCCGGCAGCGTCGACGAGGAAGAGGCCGCGCTCCAGCGCCGCGGCTACCTCACGGCCCTGGTCCATCCTCAGGTCATACAGGCGATAGCCGGCGGCGAGCGGCGCAAGATCGGCCTCACCTACATCGAATGGGCCGGCTATCACTATCAACGCGTGGTGGTCGATTGGGCGGTGATTTCGGACAAGGCCACCGCCGAAAGCTTCGTTGCCAGGGTCGCGCAAGTGCCCGTCTCGACGGAACGCTGGACTTCGATCAGCGGCGCGATCGAGTTCGCCATGAAGCGCTTCGATGCAAGCCCGTATCGCGGCACGCGCCGCGTGATCGACATTTCCGGCGACGGCCGCAACAACAATGGACGTGACCTCGGCGAAGTGCGCCGCGAGGCGCTCGAGCGCGGAATCATCATCAACGGCTTGCCCATCGTGAACGATCGTCCGACGCGCTGGGGCACGCCGCCCGAGCGCGACCTCGATCTCTATTACCGGGATCACGTTATCGGAGGGCCGGGCTCGTTCTACATCGTCGCCGACGGATTTCAGGCCTTTGCGAACGCGATCCGGACGAAACTCGTCCGCGAGATCTCCGGCGCGCCGGGCGACGGCGTCGTGCGCGTCAAGGCGCCTCGGGTGGAATAACGGCGCGGCGGTTGCCGAGCCGCTGCGGAGGCGCTAACCCTCGGCCATGTGCACTTCGCCAATCCGCGCGATCTAATGCGCTTCCGCGTTTTTCTGCTGCGCGCGCTTCAGGCGCTCGAGGCGGCGCCGATATGGGCGGCGCTCGGCTTGTTCAAGATTCTCCCGCGCCGCGCGGCGGCCTCGTTCGGGGCCGCCATTGCGCGCGCGATCGGGCCGCTGCTGCCGATGACGCGCGCGGCGCGCCGCAATCTGGAACTCTGCTTTCCCGGGAAGAGCGCCGCCGAGCGTGCGGCGCTCGTGCGCGCGATGTGGGACAATCTCGGCCGCATCGCGGGCGAATTCACCCATCGCCGCGCGCTCTGGGACAAAACCCTGTTGGCGGCGGCGGAGCGCTATGGGATCGACCGGTTGCGTGTCGCGGCCGAATCGGGCGAGCGCGTGACGCTCGATGCGGAGCGCATCCAGATCGTCGGCGCCGAGCAATTCCGCATGCTGCTCGACGTCAAGCGCCCGGCGCTATTGTTCACCGCCCACATGGGAAATTGGGAGGTCATGCCGTGGACCGCGGCGCGCATGGGCCTGAAGCTCGCGGTGATCTACCGGCGGCCCAACAATCCGATGATCGCGCGGCTGATCGAGGGACGGCGCGGCGGGCTCGTGGAGTTTCTCCCCAAGGGAATGCAGGGCGCGTTCGGCGCCGCCCGGGTGATGGAGAACGGCGGCCGCCTCGCGATGCTCGTCGACGTGAAGGAAAACAAGGGGCTTGCGCTGCCGTTCTTCGGCCGGCCGGCGATGACGGGCACCGCATTGGCCACGCTGGCGCTGCGCTACGATGCGTTGGTGGTCGGCGTGTATACCGAGCGCCTGGGACCTCATCGCGCCCGCATCACGCTCGAGCGTCCGCTCGAAGTCGCGCGTACCGGCGACGACGATGCGGACGTGAAGGCGATCATGACGGCGATCAATGCGCGGGTCGAAGCGTGGGTGCGCGCGCGGCCCGACCAATGGCTCTGGCTGCACAAGCGCTGGCCGAAGGAAACTTACCGCGACTAGGCCGGCAGCGTATCGACGAAGCGTATCGGTTCGCCGGCGGGCGCACCCTGCAGCTCGTCGTCGCGCATCACGATGCGGCCGCGGATGATCGTCGCGCGCGGCCAGCCGGTCACGGTCATGCCGTCGAACGGCGTCCAGCCGGCGCGGCTCGCGATCCACGAATTCTCGATCCGCCGCCGGTGCGCGAGATCGACGATCGTGAAATCCGCGTCGTAGCCGAGCGCGATGCGGCCCTTGCCCGCGATGTTGAACAGCCGCTGCGGCCCCGCGCTGGTCAGGTCGACGAAGCGCTCGAGGGAAAGCCGCCCGGCCGCCACGTGATCGAGCATGATCGGAACGAGCGTTTGCACGCCGGTCATGCCCGACGGGCTGGCAGGGTAGGGCTTGGCCTTCTCCTCGCGCGTGTGCGGCGCGTGATCGGACCCGATCACGTCCACGATGCCGTCGGCCAGCCCTCGCCACAGCGCCTCGCGGTGGCGGGCGTCGCGCACCGGCGGGTTCATCTGCGCGAGCGTGCCGAGGCGCTCGTAGCAATCGGGCGCGGCGAGCGTCAGATGCTGCGGCGTGACCTCCACCGAAGCAATGTCCTTGTGCTGCGCGAGCAGCGGCATCTCGGCGGCGCTGGTCACGTGCAGGATGTGCACGGGCCGTCCCGTCTTGCGCGCCAGTGCCAGCGCCCGGGTCGTCGCGCGCAGCGCCGATTCCTCGTCGCGCCACACCGGATGCTGGGCAGGTCCGACGCCCGGTTTGATGAGGGCGCGGCGCTCCTGCATGCGCGGCTCGTCCTCGGCGTGAATGGCAACGCGCCGCCGCCCGGCGCGCAGCACGATCTCGATGTGTGCGTCGTCGGCCACCAGCAGCGAGCCCGTCGAGGCGCCCATGAATATCTTCACGCCGCAGCAGCCGGGCTGCCCCTCGATCCGCGCGAGCAGGCCCGCATTGTCGCCCGTGGCGCCGACATAGAACGCATGATCGCACCAGGCTCGGCCACGCGCGCGGCGCAGCTTGTCGGCCAGCGCCGCGCCGTCCGACGTGGTGGGGTTGGTGTTCGGCATCTCGAAAATACCGGTCACGCCGCCCAGCGCGGCGCCCCGCGTTCCGGTTTCGAGATCTTCCTTGTGCTCCAGACCGGGCTCGCGGAAATGCACCTGCGTGTCGATCACGCCCGGCAAAACGTGCAATCCCTTCGCGGCGAAGCGAGCCGCCGCCTTGGCTCCGGAGAGATCGCCGATCGAAGCGATGCGTGCGCCGCGCACGCCAATGTCGGCCGCGACCCGGCCCGCCGGCGTCAGGCAGGTGCCGCCTTCCACCACCAAATCGAAGCTTTCGCTCATGCCGCCTCCGCCGTCACCCGTGCGAACAGGTCGAGATATTGGCGCACGACCGCCTCCTGCGTGAATTCTTTTCGGTAGGTTTCGTAACCGGCTTCGCCGAGCTGCCGCTTCAAGTCCGGCTCGTCGACGACGTGGCGCAGCGCAAAGGCCAGCGCCTTCGCATCGCCGATCGGGAACAGAAGCCCGTTCTTGCCGGTCGCGATGAGCTGCCGCGGTCCCTCGCTGAGGCTCGCGACGACCGGTTTCGCGCGCGCCCACGCCTCGATGACGACGTTGCCGAGCGGCTCCTTGCGCGACGGCACCACGACGCAGTCGGCCGCCGCGAACAGCGGCGCCGGATCGGGCCGCCACGGGAGGAAGCGCGTTCGCGAGAGAACGTCGAGCTCGTGCGCGAGCGCACGCAAGCCTTTCTCTTCCGGCCCCTCGCCGGCAAGCCAGAGGTAGGTATCGGGCAGATCGACGAGCGCGCGCAGCAGCGTGTCGAAGCCCTTGTTCGTGTGGAAGCGGCCGAGCGACAGCAGCAGCGGCGCGTCGGAAGGCGTGTCGTGCGCGGCGCGGTCTTCGGGGTCGGCATTCGCGCCGTCGACGAAATTCGGAACGTAATGCGCGCGCTCCGCCGGCCAGCCGGCCTCGCGGACATAGCGCACGATGTCCTCCGTATTGCCGATGAGATGCCGGCAACCGCCGTAGTACTTGAGGTCGTAATAGCCGCCGAGACGCCCGATATGGACATACGGCGCTTCGGCCGTTGGCGCGGGAATGGCCGCCGCCGCGCGGCTCATGAAGGTCAACACCACGGCGGGGCGGAACTCGGCGACAAGATTCGCCAGTGCGGGCTTCGTCCGGAAGTCCAGCCAGCCCCCGAACGCGAATTCGCGGACGTCGACGCCGGCCGCGCGCAGGCGGGCCGCGCGCTCCGGCTCGGCGCGGATCGCGGCGCACAGTTCCACGCCCGCTTGCCGGAAGGCCAGCAGCAGGCGCTCGAAAAACGCCTCGGCGCCGCCGTGCCTGGCGCCGGCCATTGCGGCCAACAGGCGCATCACTCGTCCTCGAGCCTGTATTTGAGCCAGGCGAGCATGGGCCAAAGCGCGGCCATCAACGCCACGAGGAAGCCCCAATAGCCTTCCTTGTAGCCCTTGCGCCGCACGTAGCACTTGAAGAAACGCGTGAAGAGGCGGCGCAAATTGCGGCCGAAGGTCTCCGTCGTGCCGTTCGCGCGCATGTCGCGCGCGCGGGCGCTGGTGTACCGGTCGAGCCGGCGCAACATGTCGGAGATGTTCGCGTCCACATAGTGAACCATTGGCGTTTTGAGCCAGCGTTTTTCGCCCGCGAGCGTGACGGCAGGGTGAATTCGCTGATCGCCCCAGCGCTTGGCGCCGCGCGAGAAGAGGCGCGCCGTGGCCGAAACGCCCCACGATCCGCCCCAGCCATGGCGCACGAGCCGCTTGCCGATGTAGTTGTCGAACGGAATGAGGTAGTGCGCGGGCGCACCGGCTGTCTCGACGGCTGCCCGAATCTCCGCGGCCAAGGCCGGCGACACGCGCTCGTCTGCGTCGACCTCGAGGATCCAGTCGCCGGTGCAGGCATCGAGGCCCGTATTCCGGCGCGGTCCTTCGATCTCCCAGGCGCCCTCGATCACCTTGTGCGCGAGACGGTCGGCGATTGCCTTCGAACCGTCGGTGCAGCGGTCGAGCACCACGACGATTTCGTCGGCAAACGCGAGCGCAGACAGACACGCTGCGAGCTGATGCTCTTCGTTGTGCGCGACGACGAGGGCCGTCAGGCGCTTGCGGTCCGCGTCGGTCATGCAGGGGCACGTTCGGCGCAGCGCGCATAGAGTTCGCGCGCCGCCGCGAAGGCCTTGTCCACCCGGAGCGTCTCCATGTGCGTATCGTGCCGCATGTAGTCGTAGCCCGGCTTGGCGAGAATCGCGTCATAGGAAAGGTCCGTCCGCACCGCGCGAGTTCGCGGGCCCCACGGGCCGTAGTGCTCCTCGCGGCTCGGCCCGAACAGCCCCAGGGTTGGCACGCCCATCGCCGCGGCGTGCTGCAT
>CAZUYG010000215.1:0-6107 GCA_964624265.1 uncultured Candidatus Odyssella sp. | reverse complement strand
TTGTGGCGATAGGCGTAGTAGGTATTGGCGCCGAACAGCGAGATCGCGAGCAGCAGGCCGGGAATGATGCCGCCGACGAACATCGCCGAAACGTCGGTCCGCATGATCGCGCCGTAGAACACCATCACGATGCTGGGCGGGATGATCGGCCCGATCATCGAGGCCGCGGCGGTGAGCGCGCTGGCATAGACGTTGGAATAGCCCTTGGAGCGCATCGCCGGCACGATCGTCTTGCCGAGCGCCGCCGCGTCGGCCACGGCCGAGCCCGAGATGCCGGCGAGGAACACGCTGGCCAGCACGTTCACGTGGCCGAGGCCGCCCTTGATGCGGCCCATGATCGCCATCGCGAATTCGATCAGCGCGCGCGTGATGCCGGCGCGGTTCATGATTTCGCCGGTGAGGATGAACAGCGGCATTGCCATCAGCGCGAACACGTCGATCTCGCTGAAGAAGCGCTGCGGCAGGATCGCGAGGAAGCGCGCGTTGTCCGTCGCGATGAAGCTCAAGACCGAGGCGGCGCCGAGCGCGTAAGCGACCGCGACGCCGGCCACCAGCAGGCCCACGAACACTGCGAGGACGAGCCAGATCATCGGCCGCCGTCCCTTGGCGTCGCCTTCATCCCAACCTCAATTCCCCACCGGCGGCATCGCGCCGGCGGCCCCTCGCTGGCGTGGTACAAGCGAAGCGCGGCGCGAATCAAGCGACCGGGGCGCGTCATCGTGCCATGCCGCGCCGGCTTCAGGAGACGGCGGGCGGGCGCAGCGCCGCCCAGGGCCGCGCGCGCTCGACCTGGCCGGAGAGCGCGAAAATGAGCCCGTCGCGGCCGAGATCGGCGCCGATCTGCACCCCGATGGGCAGTCCGGCGGACGAAAGACCGAATGGGATGCTGGCGGCCGGCCCGCCGCTGGCGTTGAACACGGCGGTGAACGGGGTGACGCCGAAAAGCCGGCGATAGAAGCCGTCGAGGTCGCGCGTGTTCCCCGCGAGCACGCCGTGCGGGGGCGGCGGGCCCGCCATCGCCGGTGTGAGCAGAATGTCGTATCGCGTGAAGAAGGCGCCGAGGCGGCGGGCTATGCCGTGCTGCACCATCTCGGCGCGGAAATAGTCGCCTGCGCTGCGCCGCCTGCCTTCTTCGACCCAAACCGCGTTGACGGGCTCCAGCAACGCAAGCGGCTCCTTGATGCCTTTCCCCGCCGCGTAGCTCGTGACCTGAACGTCGAGAATCGCGCCAACGATCACCCGCCACGCGGTCACCAGCGCTTCGAGATCGTAGTCGGGCGCGTCCTCTTCGACATGGTGCCCGAGATCGGCCAGGAGGCGCGCGGCCGCTACGGTCGCCGCCAGCCATTCGGCATCGACCGGGCCGCCGCCGGGCGATTTCGTCGAGAACGCGATGCGGAGGGGCGGCGGGTCGCGGCCGGCTTCGTCGAGGAAAGGCTTCCCGGCCGGAGCGACATGATAGGGGTCGCCGGGCTCCGGGCCGCTCGTCGCGTCGAGCAGCGCCGCGCTGTCGCGAACGCTCCAGCTGACGCAGTGATTCGAGGAAAAGCCGTTGAGGCTTTCCCCCATGTCCGGGCCGGCGGGATTGCGCGCGCGCGAAGGCTTCATGCCGTAGAGGCCGCACCAGGCCGCCGGCGCGCGGATCGAGCCGCCGCCGTCGCTGGCATGCGCCATCGGCACGATGCCCGCCGCGACCGCGGCCGCCGCGCCGCCCGACGATCCGCCCGGCGTCCGCGCCGTATCCCAAGGGTTGCGGCAGGGGCCAAACGCGGCCGGCTCGGTCGTGATCGAACAGCCGAGTTCGGGCGTGCTTGTCTTTCCGGCGATCACGAGGCCCGCGGCCTCGAAACGCTGCGCGAGCGTGCTGTCTTTCGCGGGGACGTAGTCGGCGAAGAGGCGGCTGCCGGTCGCGAGCCGCACGCCCTTCAGCATCTGGCCGAGATCCTTGAGCAGAAAGGGAACGCCCATGAACGGGCCTTCCGGCAGTCCTCCGGCAATCGCCGCGCGCGCCCGATCGTACAGCTTCAACGTGATCGCATTGATTTGCGGATTGACGCGCTCGATGCGTTCGACCGCCGCCTCGAGCAATTCCGCAGGCGAAGCCTCGCGCCGCCGCACCAACGCGGCAAGACCGAGCGCATCGTGATTGGCGTAATCGGGGAAGGCGCCGGCCATGGTCAGCTCCGCAGCAGCAGCGAGCCGCGGCTCGCGACGATGTCGTCGAGCGCCGCCGCGAGGCCATCGACATCCGCATCGGTCAATGGCAGCGAAAGCGCGATGAAGCCACGCCGCGCGATATAGTAGCCGCGCGCGACGAGATCGAAGAAGACGATATCCCTGATCGCCGGGTCCGCGGCGGCGAGGTCGTCGAGCGCGCGGACGGGCCGGTCGGTGCCGTGAAGGCCGATGATCGAGCCGAGGCCCGTGGCCATCAGCTTTGCCCGGCGGCGGCGGAACATCGTGTTGAGATTGTCGCGCAGCCGGTCGCCGCGCGTATTCAGCGCACGAATTGCTTCCGGCGTCAGCACTTTGGTCATGCCGGCGATGCCGGCGGCCATCGAGATCACGTTGTTGTTGAACGTACCGGCATGCGTGAGGGCGCCCGGCTCGCGCGGATCGAAGCGGCGCATGATGTCGGCGCGGCCGCCGAACGCGCCGAATGACGAGCCGCCGCCGATGTATTTGCCGAGGGTGGTCATGTCGGGCGCGATGCCGAGATCTCCCTGGCGTCCGCCCGGCGACAGGCGCGAGGTCATCACCTCGTCGAAGATGAGCAGGATGCCGTGCCGCGTTGCCGCGGCGCGCAGTCCGGCAAGGAATGCCGGATCGCCGGGGATGCAGCCGCCGGCGCCGAGCATCGGCTCGACGAGGATCGCGGCGAGTGCGTTCGCGTGCTCCGCGATCAGCGCTTCGGCGCGCGCAAGATCATTGTAGGGCGCCATCACCCAGTCGTGCGGCACGTTCACCGGCGCGGGGCCGGCGCCGAACGAAAGTACGCCGCCGTGATAGGCGCCCTGGAACACCATCACTTTCCTGCGCCCGGTGTGGACCGTGGCGGCGGCGAGGGCGAGCAGGTTCGCCTCGGTGCCCGAATTGGTGAAGCGGACCCGCTCGATCGCGGGGAAACGCGCGCACACGATCTCGGCCAGTTCGGCCTCGAGCATGTTGTGGCCCGAAAGGTTGATGCCGCCGTCCAGCGCCGCGTCGATCGCGGCGCGGATGCGCGGGTCGGAATGGCCGAAGATTCCGGCCGTGAACTCGCCGAGGAAATCCAGGTAGGAATGCCCGTCGACGTCCCAGAGCCGGGCGCCATCGCCGCGCGCCATGCAGAGCGGGAACGGATCGTAAAACAGCACCGTGCGTGTGTTGCCGCCCGGCATCACCCGGGCCGCCGCCTCGAATCGCGCGCGGCTCTTCGGATTGGCGGCCACGAAAGCAGCCTTCGCGTCGGCGAGCGCCGATTCCATCGTCGCGTTCGGAAGGGCATCCGCTGCGGAAGGGGGCACGTCGCGTCACCCGTTTGCTGTACAGTGTACAATGAATTGAAATCTTAGGCCGGTTTCCGGTCTGGCGCAATGCCCGGGCCCGCCCTAGAGTGCCGCGATCATGTCCACGCTGCTTCGCACGAAACGCGCGCCGCGAAACCCGGCGCTCAGCAAGGAGAAGATCGTCGCCGCCGCGCTGGCGTTGATCGACCGCAACGGCGCGGCCGAATTCTCGCTGCGCGACGTGGCGCGCCGCCTCGGCGTCTATCCCACCGCGATCTACTGGCACGTGCCCGGCCGCAACGCGCTGATCGGCGAGGTCTGCGCGCGCGTGATGCACGACATCGTGCCGCCGGTGTCGCCCCGGAACTGGCGGGCCTGGCTCAAGAGCCTCTTCCGGCGATATCGCGCCGCCGTACGCCGCCATCCGAACGTTGCGCCGCTCCTGGGCGCGCAGCTCGTCTCCAATGCCAGTCTCGATGTGCGCATGATCGAGGGCGCGCTCGCTGCGCTCACCCACGCGGGCTATCGCGGCCGGGGGCTCGTGGACGCGTTCAATACGGTCGTCGCCACGATGTCGGGCTTCGTGACGATGGAGTTCGGCCCTGAGCCGGCGGAGGATCCGCGCGGCTGGGCGGCCGATCTCGAGCGCCGTATCCGCGCGCTCGGCACGGCCGAGCATCCGGTCCTGGCCCGGCACCTGCCGGCGCTGGCCAACCGGGCCTTCATCCTGCGCTGGCAGAACGGCACCAAGGTTCCGCTCGACGGCGGCTTCGAGGCCTTCATCGACAGCGTGATCCGCGGCTTGGCCGCACGCGCTCCCAAGCGCCGCGCACGGGTCGGGCGGCGCTGAATTTATCCCGCAACCCGGCGCCGCCGTCGCCACGCGACGGATAGCAACGGGCGCGGAGTTGTAATAAGAATTGCCCAAGGCCGGCGCGGCCGGCAAATTCCTGCGCGGGGGAACGAACAGGGAGCCCCCGCCCATTTTCCGGAGGATGCAATGAACCGTTGGATTCTGACGACGGCGCTGGCGCTTGCCGTGGCGGCAGGCGTGCCGGCGGCCGAAGCCAAGAATACGCTGCGCTGGTCGAGCCAGGGCGACGCGCTCACTGCCGATCCGCACGCGCAGAACGAAGGGCCGACCAACAGCTTCAGTCTGACGGTGCACGAGCCGCTGCTCTACCGTAACCGCGACATGAAGCTCGAGCCGGCGCTTGCGCTCACGTGGAAAACGGTCAATCCCACGACCTGGGAATTCAAACTGCGCCAGGGCGTCACGTTCCACGACGGGACCAAGTTCACGGCAGACGACGTGGTGTTCTCGTTCAAGCGGGCGCAGCTGCCGAGCTCGGATCACCGCAACTCGCTCGACACGATCGCCGACGTGAAGAAGATCGACGACTACACGGTCCACTTCGTCACCAAGGCACCGAATCCGATCCTGCCGAACCAGATCACGCAGATCGCGGTGATGTCGAAGGCCTGGGCCGAAAAGCACAAGGTCGAGAAGCCGCAAGACTACAAGAACAAGGAAGAGACCTACGCGGTCCGCAATGCGATGGGCACGGGGCCCTTCAAGATCGTGCGCCGCGATCCCGGCATCGAGACCGTGCTGGCGCGCCACCCGGCCTGGTGGGGCTGGAAGACGGCGCAGGGCGGCGGCAACGTCGACGAGATCATCTACAAGCCGATCAAGAACAACGCGACGCGCATGGCGGCTCTTCTGTCGGGCGAGATCGACTTCGTGCTCGACCCGCCCGTGCAGGATCTCGACCGCATCAAGCGCGATCCGAAGCTCAAGGTTCTCGAAGTCGCGCAGGACCGCTCGATCTTCCTCGGCATGGACCAGGGCCGTGCCGAACTGCGCTACTCCGACATCAAGGGCAAGAACCCGTTCGCCGACAAGCGCGTGCGCCAGGCGTTCAACCTCGCGGTCGACCGCGACACCATCAAGCGCGTCGTGATGCGCGGGCTGTCGGCGCCGGCCGGCCTCGTCACCGCGCCGGCGATCAACGGCTACACCAAAGAGCTCGATGCGCCGACGAAGGCCAACGTCGATGCGGCGAAGAAATTGCTGGCTGACGCGGGCTATCCCAAGGGCTTCTCGGTGAAGCTCGACTGCCCCAACGACCGTTACAACAACGACGAACAGATCTGCCAGGCGGTCGTCGGCATGCTCGGCAAGATCGGGGTGAAGGTGCAGCTCGACGCGCAGTCGAAGACGCTCCATTTCCCGAAGATCCAGAAGCGGGAGACGGATTTCTACCTGCTCGGCTGGGGCGTCCCCACGTTCGACAGCCACTACGTGTTCAACTTCCTCTTCCAGTCGAAGGGCTCCTGGAACGCGACCGGTTACAAGAGCGACAAGCTCGATCAGCTGGCGACCGAGATGGCCGGCGAGATCAACCTCGCCAAGCGCAACGCGCTGATCGCCGCCGCCTGGAAGCAGGTGAAGGACGACGTGGTCTATCTTCCGCTGCATCACCAGGTCATTGCCTGGGCGATGGCGAAAAAGGTCGATTTGCCGATTGCGATGAACGATCAGCCGCAGTTCCGCTACGCCAAGGTCGCGGCCGCGGCGCCGGCGACGAAACCAAACTAGAAACGCGGGCGGCGCGG
>CAZUYG010000214.1:3598-6110 GCA_964624265.1 uncultured Candidatus Odyssella sp. | reverse complement strand
CCTCTCGCATCGCCGCCGCGTGCTTGAGATCGCGCGTGAGGTCGCGCAGTTCGCCTTCGTTGAGCGTTTCTTTTTGCAGCAATGTGCGCGCGCAGGAGTCGAGCACCGCGCGGTTGTCGGCGAGGATGCCGAGCACGCGCGCGAAGGTTTCGTCGACGATGCTTTTCACCGCCTCGTCGATGTGCTTGGCGGTGTCCTCGCTGTAGCGGCGCTCGAGATAGGTCTGGCCGCCTTGCTGGCCGAGAAAACCCGGCCCGCCGGCGTCGTAGCTGACATGCCCGAGCCGCTCGTCCATGCCGAAACGCATCACCATGCTGCGCGCGATATCCGTGACCTTCGCGAGATCGTCGGCGGCGCCGGTCGAGAGGTGGCCGAACACGAGCTTTTCGGCCGCGCGACCGCCCAGCAGCACCGCGATGCGGTTTTCGAGCTCGCCGCGCGTCATGATGTAGCGGTCGTCGGTCGGGCGCTGGATCGTGTAGCCGAGCGCGCCGATGCCGCGCGGGATGATCGAGACCTTGTGCACCTCGTCGGTGCCCGGCAGCGCCAGCGCGGTGATCGCGTGGCCCATCTCGTGAAACGCAACAACCTCGCGCTCGCGCGGATTCATCACGCGGCTGCGCTTTTCGAGGCCCGCCACGATGCGCTCGATGCCGGCGGTGAAATCTTCCATCGCCACCTCCTCGGCGCGGCGGCGCGCGGCCATCAGCGCGGCCTCGTTGACGAGGTTGGCGAGATCGGCGCCGGTGAAGCCGGTGGTGAGCGCCGCCACCTGCTCGAGATCGACGTCGGGCGCCAGCCTGATCTTCTTGATGTGGACGTTGAGGATTTGCACGCGCCCCTTCTTGTCGGGCCGGTCGACGAGCACCTGGCGGTCGAAGCGGCCCGCGCGCAGCAGCGCCGGATCGAGGATTTCCGGCCGGTTCGTGGCCGCGAGCAGCACGACGCCGGTCGAAGGATCGAAGCCGTCGAGCTCGGCGAGGAGCTGGTTCAGCGTCTGCTCGCGCTCGTCGTGGCCGCCGACGATGCCCGACATGCCGCGCGCGCGGCCCAACGCATCGAGCTCGTCGATGAAGATGATCGCCGGCGCGTCCTTGCGCGCGGTCTCGAACAGGTCGCGCACGCGCGCGGCGCCGACGCCGACGAACATCTCGACGAATTCGGAGCCGCTGATCGAATAGAATTTCACGCCCGCCTCGCCCGCCACCGCGCGCGCGAGCAGGGTCTTGCCGGTGCCCGGCGGCCCCACCAGCAGTATCCCCTTCGGAATGCGCGCGCCGAGGCGGCCGTAATCCTGCGGGTTCTTGAGGAACTCGACGATCTCGCGCAGTTCCTCTTTCGCCTCGTCGACGCCGGCCACGTCGGCGAACGTCACCTTGGTGTCGCTCTCGACGTAGATTTTCGCGCGGCTCTTGCCGATCGACATGAAGCCGCCGACGCCCTGCTGCCCGGCCATGCGCCGGATCAGGAACCACCAGACGCCGAAGAACAGCGCGATCGGTAAGATCCAGGAGAGGATGTCGCGGAACAGCGTGCTTTCCACGATGCCGCGGAACTCGACGCCTTTCTGCGCGAGCTTCTCCGCCAGCTCGGGCGGCTCGACGCGCGTCGTGACGAAGCGCGACTTGCCTTCGTGCGGCGTCTTGAATTCGCCGACGATCTGCTTGTCGGAGATCGCGACGCTCTTGATCTGCCCCTCGTTCAGCATCTTCTCGAAGGTGCTGTAGGGGATCGGCTCCACCTGCTGGCTCAGCCCATAGAAATACTGCAGCAGCAGCACGCCCGCGACCGCCAACACGATGTACCACGTGTTGAACTTCGTCTTGGGCTCCATCGGCGTCTTCTGGGCCATGGCGGCCGCCTCCCGGGATTGCTCACCCGACGAAGTAGGAACGTCGCACCCATCTTGCGAGTGCCGAATCGATTTCTAAATGCGCCGGTCGGGCCGGCCGTTGACCTGGGTCAAGGCTCGGCTCCGGCCCGGACGTCAGTCTAGTAACCGTCAACGTACCTGCCAGGAGGACCCTGCAATGGCCGAGAAGCCCCAATCAACCTCCGTCACCCGCTCCGGCAGTGGCGGCGATTTCCCGTCGCTCTTCAACCTCCGCGATCAGTTCGACCGCATCTTCGAAGGCATGATGCGCGGCTGGCCGACGCAATGGCGCGACGCGCCGAGACTCGACATGGGCGGCTTCGATTTCGCGCCGCGCGTCGAGACGGCCGAGACCGACACGGCCTATGAAGTGACGGCCGAGCTGCCCGGCGTCGACGAGAAGGACATCAAGATTTCGCTCGACGACAACGTGCTGTCGATCTCGGGCGAGAAGAAGGCCGAGCGCGAGGAGAAGAAGAAGGACTACGTGATGACCGAGCGCAGTTACGGCTCGTTCCGGCGCGCCTTCACGCTTCCCGACAACGTCGACCCCGAGAAGATCGCGGCGAAATTCGACAAGGGCGTGCTCAAGGTCACCCTGCCGAAGACGACGCCGGCGCCCGCCAAGCAGCGCGAGAT
>CAZUYG010000214.1:0-3498 GCA_964624265.1 uncultured Candidatus Odyssella sp. | reverse complement strand
GCCGCCGCCGCGGCGCATGATGGGGTCAAGCATCCGGACGACACACGCGATGCAGGGAGGACGGCATGTCACAGATCAAACGGATCGCGGTGCACGTTGATGGCGGCTCGCGCGACGGCGCCGTGCTGCGGCTGGCGCTCGCGCTTGCCGCGCGCCATGGCGCGGAGGCCGAGGCGGTGTTCGCGCGGATTCCGCCGTTCATTCCGGCATCGGTGGACGGCATCCTGACGCCGCAGATCGTCGAGGCGCAGCAATCCATCTACACGCAGCGCGCCGAAGCCGCCCGCAAAGCGATCGCGGACGTCAGCCAAGGCGCCCCGCTCAAGCCCTCTTTCGCCGCGGTGGAAGGCCCAGCGCTCGAGGTGATGATCGCCCGCGCGCGCTTCGCCGATCTCGCCGTGATCGGCCAGCCCTCGCCCGACGAATCCGACGCCGTGACCGATTTCGATCTGCCGGCCGAGCTGGTGATGGACCTAGGCCGGCCCGTTCTCGTCGTGCCGAACAAGGGGGAGTTTGCCGATGTCGGCAAGCGCGTGCTCGTCGCGCGTGCCGGCACGCGCGAATCGCGCCGCGCCGCCACCGATGCGCTCGCGCTGCTGGACGCCGGCAGCAAACTCACCGTGCTGATGGTCAACCCGCGGGCCGACAATGCCACGAACCAGGCGGAGATGAAGGCCTGGTATGCGCGGCACGGCCACGACGTGGAAATCCGCGTCGTGCGCACGGCCGAGAAAGAAGTGGGCGACGTGCTGCGCGCAACCGCGGCGGAGATCGGCGCCGACCTCATCGTGATGGGCGCCTATGGCCGCTCGCGGCTGCGCGAGCTGATCCTGGGCGGCGCCACGCACAGCATGCTGAAGCACACGGTGGTGCCGGTGCTGATGTCTCACTGAGACGTGCGGCGCGGGACCTGCGTCAGCGGGCCGCGCGCTCCTCCTCGTCCGCGTCTTCGGCGCTGATGATCTCGTAAAGCTGCGCGACGCGGCCCGCGAGCGGATGGCCGGCGCGATCGACCTTGTCGCCTTCGCCGAGCGCGTAGTGCGTGGCCGCCTCGAGCTCCTCGATCGAGGGACCGACGCGCAGGATCGCGGCCACGGCTTCGTCGTTGAGCGGGCCGGCGACGTGACGGACCTCTTCGGCCGACGTCACGGGCATTTTCTTGCTGTTGCCCTTGTGCGCGATAGCCATGACCGTTCCTCCTCGAAACCAGACGCGCGGGCCGTTCGGTTGACGTTTTCTAGTGCCGCGGTGGATCGGCAGCGATGATTTGAATCAAGCGCGCGCCCGCCGCCGGACGAAATGGCGCATGGCGCCGGGCGGGCGCGGCCCGGCGGGGCCGTTGATGTGCATCAAGGCGGATTGGCGAAAGGCGGGTTCTATTGTGTTTCTCAACGGGCGCCTGCGCCCCCCGTGAAACGGGAGATCGCCATGAAACTCATTCAATCGCGCCGCTGGTGCACACTCGCCGCCGGTTTTGCGCTCGCCGCCGGGCTCGGCATCGCCGGCGCGCCCGCATCCGCGGATATTCGCATCGGCATCAATATCGGTCCGCCGGGCTATTACGTGCCCTACTACTATCCGCCAGCGTACACGCCCTATTTCTATCCGCCGCCGGCCTACTATCCCTACCCCTACGGCCCCTACTATCGCGCCTACCCTTACACGCCGGCATATCGGTATTACCGCCATCCCTATTACGTGCCGTATTACGAGCGGTATCGCCCCTACTACCACTGAGCGGCACGGGCCCGTAATGCAAGCGAGGCGGTAAAGCCGTCATGGCCGAAAGCACAGCCGAAGACCTGAAAACGCTGCGCGCCGAGCTGGCGAATCTGCGCGCCGATCTCGGCCGCATCTCCGAGACGCTCAAGGACGTCGTGAAGCATGGCCGCGAAGAGGCCGCCGGCAAGGCGTCCGAAGCCGCCGAGAAGCTGAAGGACGAAATCGGCCGGCGCGCGGAGCGCCTCAGCAACGAAATCGAACAGAAGCCACTCACCGCCGTGTTCACCGCGTTCGGGCTTGGCGTGCTGCTCGGCATGCTGTTCGGCGGGCGCCGATCCTAGGCAAACGGCCGTGATCGAGCAGTTTCTCACGCGGCTGGCGGCGACGATGGCTTCGCTCTTCGTGGCGCTGCTCGTCGTCCTCGCGGCGCTCGGCTTTTTCGCCTACGCCGCCTACCTCGCGCTGCTCGGCGTGCTTTCGCCGCCGCTCGCCGCTCTCGCGACCGGCGGTGGCGCGATCGCCGTCGCGTTTTTCATCGTCGCCGCGGCCCGCAGCTTCGCGCGCGCCAGAGGCGCTTCGCCGCGGCGCCCTCGCGCCGGCGACACGCTCTCTGCCGAGAGGCTGGCCGGCGAGATCGGCGGCAAGGTCGGCGAGCAGATCGGCGCGCTCGCGCGCTCGCACAAGGGGCCGGTGCTCGCCGCCTCGCTGCTCGCCGGCGTCGCAGTCGGCGCGAGTCCGCGACTGCGCGGCCTGCTGATGAACCTGGTTCTGCCGCGCTGATCGTTCTGGCGAGGGACCGGCAGGAACGGTTTCCCGCTCCGTTGCGCGCGGCGCGGGTCAACGGCCAACCGAATTCGCGGTCCCGCGGCGCGAGGAGGTTGGTGGAGAAATGACGGATATGGCTAAGGGCCGCACGATTTCGCAACTCGAGACGCCGCGCGATGACCGCGCGCGGCGAGCCGCGCGGGCGCCGGAGAGCGGTCGTCCCTCCGCCGGGGCGTGATGCTCGGTACCGGCCAGCATGGGGCGAGCGCCGGCTCGATCGAGAGCGCACCGGCCGGCAGGGTCGTGCGCGTGAGCGGCTCGGTGGTCGACGTCGCGTTCCCGGCGGGCGCGCTGCCGCCGATCACGCACGCGCTCGCGATCATGGCGCCCGAAGGGCATACGATCGTGGCGGAGGTGCAGCAGCACCTCGACCCGCGCACCGTCCGCGCGGTGGCGATGCAGGAGACCTCGGGTCTCGCCTGCGACGCCCCGGTTCGCGCGACGGGCAGTGCCATCCGCGTGCCGGTGGGCCCGCCCGTGCTCGGGCGGCTGATGAACGTGCTCGGCGAACCGATCGACCATGGCGCCGCGTTCGACGGCGCGGTGCCGCGCGCGACGATTCACCGGATGCCGCCGCCGCTGGTCGCGCAGGACGCGCATCGCGAGCTGTTCCAGACCGGGATCAAAGTCATCGATCTGCTCACGCCGCTGGCGCGCGGCGGCAAGGCGGGCATGTTCGGCGGCGCGGGCGTGGGCAAGACCGTGCTGATCATGGAGCTGATTCGCGCGACGATCGTCGCCTATTCGGGCGTTTCCGTCTTCGCCGGCATCGGCGAGCGTTCGCGCGAAGGCCACGAGCTCTGGCGCGAGCTCGCGCGCGGCGGCGTGCTCGAACGGACGGCGCTCGTCTTCGGCCAGATGAACGAGCCGCCGGGCGCGCGCTGGCGCGTGGGGCTTTCCGCGCTCGCGGTAGCGGAGTATTTCCGCGACGCGTTGCATCAGGACGTGCTG
>CAZUYG010000213.1:0-6134 GCA_964624265.1 uncultured Candidatus Odyssella sp. | reverse complement strand
TCGCTCGGCTCCAGCGCCCAGAAGGTCGAGCAATTGCTGCGCAACGAGATCGATCTCGGCGTCGTCGCGCTGCCGGTGGCCAATCCGCATCTCGAGGTCACGGTGTTGCGCCACGACCGCATGATGGCCGCGCTTCCGCCGCGGGCGAAGGCGCCGGCACGCCTCAGGCCCGCGGATTTCGCGCGATGGCCGCTGATCCTGGATTCGCCGGGCTCGCGCATGAGCCGCATCGTGCGCGACTGGTTCGCCGCCGGCGAGAACGCGCCGCGCCCGGCGATGGAAGTGGGCGACATCCACGCGATCAAGACGCTGGTCGCCGCCGGCGTCGGCGCGTCGGTGCTGCCGATGGATGCGCTGGGCTTCGAGGCCCGGCGCGGCGAGTTGCAGGTCCGGCCGTTGTTGCCGCCGGCGCGCTATTCGATCGGCCTGGTGCAGCGGCGCGACAAGCCCGCCGATCCGGCGTTCACCATCATGCGCGCGGCGCTGCTGACGCTGGGCGGCGCTGCGCCCGCCGGCGGAACGTCCGGCGAAACCTAGCTTCACCAGGCGCCCGGCTTTTCGGCTGAGCGTCCGGGCCCGGCGCGGTGACAGGAGAAGCCGCGCCGGACCCGGCCCGCTTGGCCGCGAAGCGCCCCGACAGGAGGAGGGGCGCTTCACGAACGGCCGTGGGGAGCAGGGGCGTGCTCCATGCGGCCGACGCGCCGGCTGCGGATGCTCGGGGCGGGGAGCGCATCCGGACCGGCGAATGTCGCCCCGCCGGAGGCGGGGCTATTGGCGAAGTTTCGCTTCGCCACGGGCTCGGCCTCTTGGCCGAGCGTCGCGAAACTTCGTCAGAATCTCGACCCCTTGGGCGAGCGACCGGGTCCGGCGGCGGCGACAGGAGGAACCGCAACCGGACCCAGCCCTCGGAGTCGCGAAACACCCTGGGGAGGGAGGAGGAGACGGGCGTCTCGCGCGGACGATGCAGGCTGGGGCAAGCCCGCAACTTCCGCTGCGCCGGCCGCGGTGCTCGGGGCGGGGAGTGCAACCGCGGCGCCGGCGAAGGCTTATTTCGTCGGTTCGTGCTCGCGCATGGCCGTATCCATCGGCCCTCAGAGCCACGCCCGGATCTTGCGCACCGGGCGCTGCGCGAATTCGTTAGCCGCCTGCGCGCCGGCGTCTTCGGAGCGCAAGTCGAGCCGGTTGATCAGCGGCCAGCGCGTGCTGGCGCCGCCATCGGCGCGGCGCGGCGGCGCCATGGCCGCCGGCGGCAAATTGTCGTTCGCCGCCTGGGTCCGCAGCGAGAGATGCATGCGGCCCGGCGATACGAAGGCGACGAAGGGCTCCCGCGCCATCGCCCCCTCCTAGCAAAAGGGTTGGGGCGGCGGCCGCGGGACGTCGGCGTCCTGCGGCAGCGGGCTATAGAGGCCGCGAACGGCCGGCTCGATGTGCATCCGCTCGAGGCCGATGTCGCGCAGCATGTGGTCGTCCCAGCCCCGCAGCTCGTCGATGGCGCGGCGCTCCTCCCGCTCGCGCAGCAGCGCCGTGGCGGCGCGGCCGAGCCAGGAATCGGCCACCCAGGCGGCCGCGGCCGTCAGCGCCGATTTGGTCTGGGCGTAGGAAGAGGCGGCGGCCAGTGCCGCGCTCCGGGTGGGGTCCTTGGAATAAGAGTACATGGCTTTCACTCGATGTTGGCGCGCGCCGGTGCGGCGCCGCGCGGTGTTGGGTTCAGGCGGCGCGGAGAGTCGCCGTGCGTCGTCGCGCCGTGTTCTTGAGGCGCTCGACCCAGGCGTGCGCCTCGGGCGAACAGACGGCGCAGCGGCCCGACGAGCTCGGCGGCGCGATGATGATCAGCGTCGATCCGCAATGCCGGCAGGCATCGCCATAGCTGTCGCCGATCTGCACGGGATTCTCGCGGGCGGCGGCGTGGACGAATTGGTACATGATCTTCTCCGTGCGGCATCGCGCGCGGCCGGCAAGACCGGCGCGCAGAGATGCCGATTGCGCCGGCGCACACGAGCGTGTGGCGCCGGTCGGGATTTCGGGTAATGTGGGTCGGTGTGGAACGTTGACGCGTCTGGCGGCTGCGGTCGGCCGCGCGCGTCACGCGCGGCGAATCAAAGTCGTCGCCAGCTCGGTTTGCTCGGTTTCGTCATGCAGGCGTCTCTCCTTCGCGCGGCGCGGGGCCGCACGATCCTCACGGGGAAACTCCGGTGTCCTTGCATTCGACGACGCGCCGGTAGCTTCCCGCCCGGTACGTCTCGTGTTCGTTTGTGTGCGAACGATATGCCGCAGGCCATTGCGACGCACAATCGGGATTTGCTAACCGCTGCCATTAGCCTGGCTAATGAGTGCCGCTAGATGCGCCGACTGCCCTCCCTCGACACGCTCCGGGCTTTCGAGTCGGCCGCGCGCCATCTCAATTTCACGAAAGCGGCCAATGAGTTGCACGTCACCCAGAGCGCGCTTTCGCAGCGCATCGGCGCGCTCGAGGCCGAGCTGGGCTTTCCCCTGTTTGTACGCCGCGGGCGCCAGATCGAGCTGACTCAGCGCGGCGGCGTGATCGCCGCGGCGATGGGGCGAGCGATGGCGGAGATCACGCGCGCGTTTTCCGGCATCGAGGAAATCGAGGCGGCGCGGACGCTCGTCATCAGCGTGCTGCCCTCGTTCGCCGCGCGCTGGCTGATGCCCCGCATGATGCGCTTTCAAGCGCAGCACCCCGACATCGAGGTTCAGGTCAACGCCGAGGGCCGCCTCGTCGACCTCACTACCAGCGAAGCCGATCTGGCGGTGCGCTTCGGCACTGGCCGCTATCCGGGGCACCAGGTCGATTTCATCATGGATGATTTCGTGCTGCCGGTGGCCGAGCCGGCCTTGCTGGCGTCGCTGAAGGCGGAACCGGGAAAACTCGATCCCCAGGGCATCGCGCAGCTGCCGCTCATCTACGACAGCACCGTGGACCGCGACGCCAGCGGCACCGACTGGCGTAGCTGGTTCGAGCACGCCGGCGTCGCCAATCCGCCGCGTCCGACCGGGCTGCGCTTCAGCCAGGCCGATCTCATGCTGCAGGCGGCGGCCCAGGGGCAGGGCGTGGCGCTCGCGCGCTACAGCCTCGTCCACGACGATCTGGTCACGTCGCGGCTCGTGCCGCTGACCAGCGCGCCGATGCTGCGCGCGCGCTACGACTATTACGTCGTCAGCCTGCCGGAAAAGGCGCAGCGCCCGGCCGCGATCGCGTTCCGCGAATGGCTGGCGGCCGAAGCGCGCGCGTTCATGGGCACGCGCGACAAGACGGTTCCGCCCGCGCGCGGCCGCGCGGCGTAGCGCCGGCGATTTAGTAGGTATGCGCCGTGCGCGAGCGGTGCGGCAGCGCCTTCAGCAGCGCGGCGTGCAGGCGGCGCAGGCGGGCGCGGCCTGCCTCGAGCAGCGCCGCACGAAATTCGGCACGCAGGCGCGTGCGTTCCGCCGCGCGCTTCTCCGACTCGGCTTCCGAAAATGCCGCGCGCGCCAGCGCGAGCGTGCGCTCGGCGAGGCGGCCGAGCCGCGCCTCGTAGGCGCGCACGCCGTCCGAGCAGCCGGCGCATTGTCCGGCCGAACTCGGCGGCCAGACTACGATCTGGGTGGAACCGCAGTAGCGGCAGGGTTCGTCGTGAGATTCCGCGAAGCGCATATTTCCCTCCTTCGCCGAACCGATGAAAACGAGCGATAACCGAAGTCTCATACGGGCGTCGCCGGCGCCCATTCCCCTCACGTCGTCGGTATCCGCCGGAGGGTTGCATTCCGGCCACGCACAAAGCCCAGCCCTCGGGGCTGCGCGGCATGGGCACACATTAGGAAGCGTCGGCCGCCGCGTCTGTGATGCGGCTCACCCAAGATGCGCTTGTCACGCCGGTAATGCGGCCCGCCGCCGGATTCTTCGGCAAATCCGAAGTGTCACTCCGTCGGTTGGAGCGAGGAAATCCGCGTGCGCTTCAATTCACCAGCGTGCGGCGGCGGGCGGCGCTGGCGCGGGGGCCGCTGTCCTGCTCGTCGAACAGCTCGGCGAGCTTCTCCATCATCGTGCCGCCGAGCTGCTCCGCGTCGACGATCGTGACCGCGCGGCGGTAATAGCGCGTCACGTCGTGGCCGATGCCGATCGCGAGCAATTCGATCGCCGTGTTGTTCTCGACGTAGTCGATCGCGTCGCGCAGGTGCTTCTCGAGGTAGTTGCCAGGATTGACCGAGAGCGTGGAGTCGTCGACCGGCGCGCCGTCGGAAATGACCATCAGGATGCGCCGTTGCTCGGTGCGCGCGATCAGGCGGTTGGCCGCCCACATCAGCGCCTCGCCGTCGATGTTTTCCTTGAGGATGCCTTCGCGCAGCATGAGGCCGAGATTCTTGCGCGCGCGGCGCCACGGCGTGTCGGCGGCCTTGTAGACGATGTGGCGCAGGTCGTTGAGCCGGCCCGGATTGGCGGGTTTGCCGGCCGCGAGCCATTTCTCGCGCGCCTGGCCGCCTTTCCACGCGCGCGTCGTGAAGCCCAGGATCTCCACCTTCACCGCGCAGCGCTCGAGCGTGCGCGCGAGGATGTCGGCGCTCATCGCGGCGACCGAAATCGGCCGCCCGCGCATCGAGCCCGAATTGTCGATCAGCAGGGAGACGACCGTGTCGCGGAACTCGGTGTCCTTCTCCTGCTTGAACGAGAGCGGGTCCATCGGGTTGACGACGACGCGGTCGAGCCGCGCGGTGTCGAGCAGGCCCTCCTCGAGATCGAAATCCCACGAGCGGTTCTGCTTCGCGAGCAGGCGGCGCTGCAGCCGGTTGGCCAGCCGCGCGATCACGCCCTGGAGATGCGAAAGCTGCTGGTCGAGGTTCTGGCGCAGGCGCGTCAGTTCGTCGGCGTCGCACAGGTCGGGCGCCTCGACCTCCTCGTCGAATTCCTTCGAGAAGACCTTGTAGGCATCCTTGTCGTCGCGGTTCTTGCCGTGCCAGTCGGGGCGCGGCTGGCGCGAAGGGCCGGCGGGCTCGTCCTCGCCCTGTTCGGCGAGCATTTCGGCGTCGGCGCCTTCCATTTCGCCTTCGGCGTCCTCGCCGGCGTCGGCCTCCATCGATTCCATCGAGGCGGCGTCGGCGGAGCTGGACTGGTCTTCGCCGTCCTCGCTGTCGCCCTGGCCCTGGCCCTGCTGGTCGTCCTCGGTTTCCTCCTGTTGCTCGTCCTCGCCGGTCTTCTGCTCTTCGGGGTCCTCGATATGCAGGTCCTTGATGAGCTGCCGGACGAGCCGGCCGAACGCATCCTGGTCGTCGACGAGCTTCGAGAGGCCCTGCAGGTCGCGCAGCACCGTCGCGTCGAACAACGGCCGGAACGCGTCCACCATCCGCCGCGCGGCCGGGGGCGGCGCGTCGCCGGTGAAGGCCTCGCGCGCGAGCAGCGAAACGACTTCGGCGAGCAGCGAATCGTCGCGCTCCGTCACCTGATCGAACCCTTCGTCGCGCGCGCGGCTCTCGAGCGCCGCGGCCATGTTGAGCCTGGTGCCGGCCATGCGCTTGGCGCCGAGCGCGTCGCAGCGCGCGCGTTCCACCGCATCGAACACCGCGCGCGCCATCGTGCCCGCCGGCAGGCGCTTGCGGTGCATTTTCGTGTCGTGGTGGCGCAGGTTGAGCGCGAGCGAATCGGCGATTCCGCGCAGCGTGGCCACTTCCCGCGCCGGCAGGTCGCGCGAGGGAACCGGCAGGCGCACCTCGCCGCCATGGACGCCCGAAGGCTCGGGCGAAAACGCCACCGTGAGCCCCGGCCGGCGCGAGATCGCGCGCGTCGCGGCGCCGGTGAGCTGGCGGAAGACTTCGATCGGCGGCTCGGGCTTGGCCAAGGCGGCCCCGCGCTAGTTGCGCTTCTGCTTGGGCGCGCCCTCGAACAGCTCGGTGCCGAGGCAGCGCTGATAGTATTCGGCGATCACCGCGCGCTCGACCTCGTCGCACTTGTTGAGGAACGTCGCGCGGAACGCGAACGCCACGTCGTTGTTGAAGATCTTGGCGTTCTCGGCCCAGGTCATCACGGTGCGCGGCGACATGACGGTGGAGATGTCGCCGGCCATGAAGCCGGCGCGGGTGAGATCGGCCACGGCCACCATCGCGCTGATGAGCCGGCGGCCGTCCTCGTTGTCGTAGGCCGGCACCTT
>CAZUYG010000212.1:0-6135 GCA_964624265.1 uncultured Candidatus Odyssella sp. | reverse complement strand
CGGTCCTGCGGGCAGATGCGGCCGCACACTTCGGGCATGTTGTTGGTGGCCGACGAGACCTCGTAGGCCTCTTCGAGCCGGCCCGCGGCCGTCAGCATCAGCCAGTCGGGGATGTTGTTCGAGAGCGGGCAGTGGATCTGGCAGAACGGCACGCCGCATTGCGAGCAGCGCGCGGCCTGTTCCGCCGCCTTCTCGGGCCGGTACTCGGCATAGATCTCGCCGAAGTCGCGCCGGCGCGCCTCGGCGGGGCGCTTCTCGGGCGTCCCCTGCGCGACGGAGACGAAACGCAGCATTTTTGCGGCCACGGCAGCGATTCCCTGAATTCGGCGACGGACGGACGGCCCGGTCGTGAAACCCAGCCGAAATAGGCATTTAACGCAGGACCATCGCACCCGCCACAAGAATCTTCAAAATACGACAGTAATCATGACCATATATTTTCTGTGCCTCAAGTTTAGACGGGCTTTTTCGGCGAATGATCAATTTCTGCTCTGAAATAAAGTACCAAAACGGACATAAATGATTTTTCCTCGCCGTTTCATGGTCATAGCGATGTCGTGCCGTGAGCCGCCGGGCGAAAAGCGCGCAGCAAGGAGCCACCGCGTCCGCGCTGGCGGCTGGCTTGCGCCATCGGTTGGCCCGCGTGAGTTTGGGCGTGCGCCGGAACGCGACCCGGTCTTGGATCGCGCGGCTGAAGCGCGTGTCTATGCCTCGGAGATCGAGCGCGCGGCCGAAGCCGGGAAGACGAACTCCCGGCGCCGCGCGGAAAGCGCGACGCGGCGTGGCTAAGCGAACCGCGTGTTGCGCCAGCGCCCGGTGCGGCGGTAGCGGTCCATATAGGTCGGCAGGATCACTTCCAGCGTGGTCGGCGCGATGCCGAGATCGGCGAGGGTCTTCGCGCCGGTTCCGACGACGTTGTCGGTCACCGCGAGTTTCACCATGTCGCGCGTCAGCGGCTTGGTCGGCACCAGCGACGCGAATGCCGCCAGGATCAACGCGATGCGCTCGGGCACCGGCACGAGCAGGCGCTTGCGCTCGACGGTCTGCAGCAGCAGCTCCATCAGCTCGCGGTAGGTGTAAACGGTCGGCCCGCCCAGCTCGTAATCGCGCCCGGCCGCGGCGGAATCGTCCAGCGCCTTCATCGCCGCATCGGCCACATCGCCGACGTAAACCGGTTGCACGCGCGCGGTGCCGCCGCCGAACAGCGGCAGTGCCGGCGAAAGCCGCGCCATCGCGGCGAAGGTCGTGAAGAAATGATCGCCCGGGCCGAACACCACGCTCGGCTTCAGCAGCGTCGCCGCCGGAAACGCGTCTTTCACCGCGCGGTCGCCGTGGCCGCGCGCGGCCACATAGGCGCTGTCCGATTGCGGATCGCTGCCGATGCCCGAAATGTGGATCAAGCGCTTCGCGCCGGCCGCCGCGGCGAGCCGCGCCACGCGCTTGGCGCCCTGCACGTGCACGTCGGCGAAGCGGTTGCGCCGTGTCTGCACGCCGAGGCTCACCGCATTGATGACCAGATCGACGCCGGCCACCGCGGCGGTCACGTCCTTTTCGCTACGGATATCGGCGCGCACCGGCGCGATCTGGCCCACCTGGCCCATCGGCTTCAGGAACAGCGCCGCCTCGGGGTCGCGCCCGGCCGCGCGCACGACGATGCCGCGCTGGGCGAGCCGCTTCACGATGTGGCGCCCGATGAAGCCGGAGCCGCCGAAAATGGTCGCACGCGCGATGGTCATGATGCCGGGCCGGACGTTGCGGAAACG
Source organism: uncultured Candidatus Odyssella sp. (assembly GCA_964624265.1). GTDB lineage: Bacteria > Pseudomonadota > Alphaproteobacteria > Bin65 > Bin65 > SBBV01. The sequence continues at coordinate 4,372 of CAZUYG010000212.1, read as the reverse complement.
CGGTCTTTCCTAGCCCCGCGGGCCGGGCGCGGCAAGCGCGCCACTGCCGCGCCGCGGCCGCGGCGCGGGCGCGGCGCGGGCGCGGTTGACATCCCCCCGGCGCGCCTCTACCTACACGCCTCTCCGGGCGGCCTGCCGCCCGCTCGAGATCGGCGCCCAGGTGGCGGAATTGGTAGACGCGCTGGTTTCAGGTACCAGTGGCCGCAAGGCCGTGGAAGTTCGAGTCTTCTCCTGGGCACCATCGGCTTTTCAGCGGGCGCGACCCGCGGCGAAAGCCCCGATGCGAGAATTTCATTGCTGCTGAAACGCGTCCATCTGCACAAGGGCGATCTGCCCGAAGGGCTCGATCTCGGCCCCGTCGTCGCCGTCGACAGCGAGACGATGGGCCTGAACCCGTTTCGCGACCGCCTCTGCCTCGTGCAGCTCTCGAAGGGCGACGGCGTCTGCCACCTCGTGCAGATCGCGCGAGACGGCGGCCCGGCGCCGCTGCTCGCCGCGCTGCTGGCCAGCCCCAAGGTTCTGAAGCTGCTCCACTTCGCGCGCTTCGACGTGGCGATGTTCAGGCATCACCTCGGCGTGCTGACGCGCCCGGTCTATTGCACCAAGACCGCGTCGCGCCTCGTGCGGACGATGACCGACCGGCACGGCCTCAAGGACCTCGCGAAGGAATTGCTCGGGGTCGACATCTCGAAACAGCAGCAGACGTCGGACTGGGGCGCCGAAACGCTCACCGAAGAGCAGAAGGTGTATGCCGCCAGCGACGTGCTGCATCTGCACGAGCTCAAGGAAAAGCTCGACGCGCTGCTCGTCCGCGAAAAGCGCATGGATCTCGCGCGCGCCTGCTTCGAGTTCATTCCGCACCGCGCCGAACTCGATCTCGCCGGCTGGGCGGAAGTGGACATTTTCGCCCATTAACCAAAGAGATACGGTCTCGCGAAAGCACCGCCGGGCGGACGCTTTGCCGCCACATTTGGTTATCAAAAGGTCTATACTCCGAGGGCGCGGCGGGGGCATGCTCGGGGGAAGCCGGACCGGCGTCGCGCCGTATTGAAGCTGAGACAATCCGAGGGGCAGTATTGTCCGGAGCCGTCCACGCAAATCAGAGGCCGATGGCAGAGCCCGCGCGCGATCTCGAGTCCGCGCGGCGCGTGTTCCGCCTCGAGGCCGAAGGGATCCAGGCCCTCGCGCGCGCGCTCGAAGGGCCGCTGGGCGATGCGCTCACGCGCGCGGTCGATCTGATCCGCGCCGCCAGCGGCCGCGTCATCGTCAGCGGCATGGGCAAGAGCGGCCACGTCGCGCGCAAGATCGCCGCCACGATGGCGTCGGTCGGCACGCCGGCGCAGTTCGTCCACCCCGCCGAGGCCAGCCATGGCGATCTCGGCATGATCACGACGAGCGACGCGGTGGTGGCGCTCTCGAATTCGGGCGAGACGGCGGAGCTTTCCGACCTCGTCGCCTATTGCAAGCGCTTCGGCATTCCGCTGATCGCGATGACGGCCGGCGCCGACAGCACGCTGGCCGACGCCGCCAGCGTCACGCTCGCGCTGCCCGCGTCGCCCGAGGCCTGCCCGCTCGGCCTGGCGCCCACCACGTCGACGGCGATGATGATGGCGCTCGGCGACGCGCTGGCGGTGGCGCTGCTCGAGCGCAACGGCTTCTCGGCCGAGAATTTCCAGGTGCTGCATCCGGGCGGCAAGCTCGGCCGCAAGCTGCTGCGCGTCGCCGACCTCATGCACACCGGCGAAGAGATGCCGCTCGTCCGTCCCGACCAGCCGATGTCGGAAGTGCTGATCGAGATGACGGCCAAGCGCCACGGGCATTGCGGCGTCGTTGGCGAGGACGGCGCGCTGGTCGGAGTCGTCACCGACGGCGATCTCCGGCGCCACATGTCGCCCGAGCTGCTCGCCCGCAAGGCCGCGACGGTGATGACCGCGAACCCGCTCACGATCCGTCCCGACGCTTTCGCCGCCGAGGCGCTGGGCCTGCTCCAGGCGCGCAAGAAAAACGGCCTGTTCGTCGTGCGCGGCGGGCGGCCGGTCGGCTTCATCCATCTGCACGACCTGCTGAAAGCGGGTGTCGCTTAACCCATGGCCCCGGATTCCCGCATGGATCCCAGCTTCGCCACGCCCGCGCCCGTTCCGGCGTATCGCCCGGCGCGCCGCATCCGCATCGACCGCTACAGCCGCCTTGTCGGCCTGGCGAAGGTCGTGCTGCCGGGCACCGGCCTCGCGATCCTCGCCGTTGCGCTGCTGTGGCAGGACATCGTTCCGCAGTCGATCACGAAGCGCATCGCGCCCGCGATCGGCCTCGAGGCGCTGCGCCAGCACGAGATGAGCGCGCCGAAATTCGTCGGCTCGGACGACAGGAACCGGCCCTATCAGGTCGAGGCGAAGTCCGCGCGCCTTGCGAACGCCAAGTCCGATATCGTGCTGCTCGAGCAGCCCAAGGCCAGCGTCACGCTCGAGAGCGGCAACTGGGTGGCCGTCACCTCGCGCGACGGCGAGTTCAACCAGAAAACCCGCATGATCTCGCTGATCGGCGACGTGTACGTGTTCCACGACGCCAACTACACGTTCCGCACCGAGCGCGCGACGCTCGATACCGAGAAGAAGCGCGCGTGGGGCGACCGGCCCGTGGTCGCGACCGGCCCCAAGGGCACGATCGAAGCGAAGGGCTTCCGCATCGAAGACAAGGGCGCCACGATCATCTTCACCGGGAAGACGAAGGTGGTTCTGCATCTCGACGATCAGGACATGAAAGACATGACCGGCGAGGGCAAGGGCGCCAAGACCGAAAAGGCCCCGGCCGCCGTCAAACCCGCGGAGTAGCGCCCATGATTCGCCGCATCCTCGCGCTGGCGCCGTTGGCGACGGCAGGCTGGCTCCTCGCGCAGGGGGCGGCGGCCCAGGGGCTGCCGATCCCCGGCTTCGGCAACACCGGCAGCGCGCTGCCGGTCGCGATCGAGGCCGACCAGGGCGTCGAGTGGCGGCAGAACGAGCAGGTCTACATCGCGCGCGGCAACGCCACCGCGAAGCGCGGCGAAACCACGATCCGCGCCGATGCGCTCTACGCGCATTACCGCAAGACGCAGGACAACCGGCAGGAGATCTACAAGATCACCGCCGAGGGCGCGGTGAAGATCACGACGCCCAAGGAAACGATCACGTCCGACACCGCGGAATACCTGGTCGAAACCTCGGTGTTCACGCTGAAGGGCCGGCCGGTGAAGATCGACAGCGGCAAGAGCACGCTCACCGCCGCGCTCGTCGTCTACAACAGCAAGTCGAAGATGGCCACCGTCACCGGCGGCGCGCAGGTGACGGAAGACAAGAAGCGCGTGCGCGCCGACCGCTTCGTGGCGTTCTTCAAGGACGAGGGCGGCAAGCAGAGCCTGAAGCGCGTCGAGGCGCTCGGCAACGTCGTCATCACCACGCCCACCGAAATCGCGCGCGGCAACAAGGGCGATTACGACGCCGAGTCGCAGATCGCCACGCTTTCGGGCAACGTGCGGCTCACGCGCGGCGACAACCAGCTCAACGGCGACCGCGCCGAAGTGAACATGAAGACCGGCATCAGCAAGCTGCTGGCCGACGACGGGCCCTCGACCGTCTCGCGCACCAACCCCGCCGAGGGCCGGCGGGTCCGCGTTCTCATCATGCCGGGCCAGGCCGAGAGCGGCAAAGGGCCGCTGGACATCCCCACGCCGGGTGCCGAGAATAAAGGCACCGGTCGGACGGATCAGAAGCCTAAACGCTAATCACACCTCCGGCCGCTTTGCGCTCCACGGGGCGTGGGGAGACCGCAAGCGACATGACTACGAGGGCGACGTCGCAGGCCCGCGCGGAACTCGGAACGGTGCCCGAAAGCGGGCTGCCGCGTCTCGTCGCCGACAACAAGGGCCTCGTCGCCCACAATCTCGGCAAGAGCTTCAAGAAGCGCCCGGTGGTCCGCGGCGTGAACGTGGCGCTCCAGCGCGGCGAGGTGGTCGGCCTGCTCGGCCCCAACGGCGCCGGCAAGACGACGTGCTTCTACATGATGACCGGCCTCATCCGGGCCGATTACGGCAGCATCGCGCTCGACGGCGTCGACATCACCGACCTGCCGATGTATCGCCGCGCGCGCCTCGGCATCGGCTACCTGCCGCAGGAGCCCTCGATCTTCCGCGGCCTGAACGTCGAGAACAACATCCGCGCCGTGCTGGAAGTGGTCGAATCCGACCGCGAGCAGCGCGAGACGATGCTCGACGACCTGCTCGCCGAATTCTCGATCACGCATCTCCGCAACACGCCGGCGGTGGCACTGTCGGGCGGCGAGCGCCGCCGCGTCGAGATCGCGCGCGCGCTGGCCACGCAGCCGCGCTTCATCCTGCTCG
>CAZUYG010000211.1:0-6144 GCA_964624265.1 uncultured Candidatus Odyssella sp. | reverse complement strand
TTACGTTGCCGCGGCCGCGTTCATCGCCTCTACGGAAGCGCTGCGCGTCGGCCGCCGCTTCGGCCTGACGCCCGACACGATGATGGACATCATGAACGTCTCGACCGGGCGCAATTTCAATTCCGAGATGACGATGAAGCAGCACGTGATCTCGGGCAAATACGCGACCGGCTTCCAGCTCGGCCTCATGGCCAAGGACGTGAAGATCGCCGCCGATCTCGCCGAGGCGATCGCGATCGACGCGCCGCTCGCACGGCTCGCGCGCGCGATGTGGGGCGAGGCGCGCGAGGGCGTGGGCGAGCGCGCCGATTTCACCGCCGCGATCAAGCACTGGCAGCGCCGCGACACGCATTGAGGATCACATGCCGATCGTGACGATCAAGGTGCTGGAGGGCGTGTTCGACCGCCAGCAGCAGGAAGCGATGATCGACGCCGTCACCGACGCGATGTGCACCGTGGGCGGCGAAGGCATGCGCCCCGCCGTCCACGTGCTCGTCGAGGAAGTGGCGAGCGGCAACTGGGGCATCGGCGGGCAGAAATTGCGCACCGAGGAGATTCTCGCGCGGCGCGCGAAGCGGAAGACGTAGCGGCGCTCGATCCATCTTCTCTCTCTCCCACGAAGTGGGAGAGGGGAAGGTTAGACCCGCCCGTTCGCGTGCATGCCGAGCACGCGGCAGATCATCGTGTGGATCGGCGTGGGCACGCCGGCTTCGTTCCCGAGGCGGACGACGGCGCCGGAAAGCCACGGCAATTCGAGGCGGCGGCCAGCCTCGAGATCTTCGAGCATCGAGGGCTTGCCGTCGCGCGGCATGCCGACGACCTGCTTCATCGTCGCCTCCACGATGTCGGCCGGCAGCTTCACGCCGCGCGCGCGGCCGACCGCCGACGCCTCCTCGGCCGCCTCCAGCGCGAAGGCATGCGCGCCCGGATCGTCGAGCACGCGGCCGATCGGCGCGCGCGCGAGGCACGAGGCCGCGGAGAAGCTCGTGAGCATCACGAACTTCTTCCAGAGATCGAGCTCGATCTCGGGCGTGGCCACCGCCGAGACGCCGACGGCGGCACTCATCGTTTTCGCCAATGTCTCCGTGCGCGCACTCGGCTTGCCGTCGCCCTCGCCGAAGCGCATCCGGCAGAATTCGGATTTCGCGTCGACGATGCCGGGCGCCGCCAGCGAGGCCTTGATCGAAACCGTGCCTTTGAGCGGTCGCGCGCCGGGCAGCGCTTTCGCCAGCATCGCATGCGCCTCGACGCCGTTCTGCAGCGGCAGGATCGCCGTGTCCTTCCCGGCGAGTGGCGCGAGGCGCGGCGCCAGCGCCTCGAGGTCGTAGAGCTTCACCGTCACGATCACGGCATCGGCGGCGCCGAGATCGCCGGCATTGTCGCTGGCCCGCTGCGGGCCGAGCTTCACCTCGCCCTGCGGCGCCTTCAGCGCGATGCCGTTCCCGCGCAACGCCGCCATGCTGTTGCCGCGCACGAGCCAGGCCACGTCGTGCCCCGCCTCGGCCAGGCGGACGCCGATGTAGCCGCCGACCCCGCCGGCGCCTGCGATGACGAATTTCATGCGCGCTGTGTCAGGCCGATTTGCGCCGCGCGCCGGGCGAGCTGCGCTCGACCCAGTTGCGCAGCTGGGCGTGCGCGCTGTCGCGGTGCGCGTCCTGCGCCTGCGCGTCGGCAATCGTGTAGGTGAGTTCGAGCCGCACGCCGTTCGGATCCCAGAAATAGATCGAGCGCACGAAGCCGTCGTGATCCATCGGGCCGATGCTGGAGACGCCGGCCGCATCGAGCCGCGCCTTCGCTGCCAGCAGCGCCTCTTCGCCCGAAACCGCGAGCGCCAGATGGTTCGCGAATTGCGGCGTGGCGGGATCCTTGGCCGTCACGCGGCCGTCGCCGAGATCGAAGAAGGCGAGATAGCGGCCGTCGGCCATGCGGAAGAAGATATGGAGGAACGAGACCTTGTCTCCGGTCGTGGTCGCCACGTCGTGCTCCTCGATGACGTGCACGAGCGGGAAGCCCATTACGTCTTCGTAGAAGCGCCGGGTTTCCTCGGCGTCGCGGCAGCGATAGGCGAAATGGTGCAGCCCGTGGACGGGCGGCATGGCCGGGCCGGCCTTGGGAACCGTGAATTGCATCGTCGACCTCGCATGGCGGTTGTGCGCGATCGGCCTCGCGCGCCGCTCCGGTTTTGAATATACATTCGAGCCAAGAAAACTGGAAACACGCGAGAGGGAGGAAGCCATGCGCAAGATGCTCGCTGCTGCCGCCGCGGCGGTGCTCGTGACCGGTGCCGCCGGCGCCGAGGAACCGGTGCAGCTCAAATTCGCGGCCTGGGGCCCGCCCCGCGCGCCGATGAACGTGAACACGACGAAATGGGCCGAGTTCGTGACCGCCGATTCGGGCGGCGCGCTCAAGGTGACCGTGTTCTGGAACACGCTCGGCAACGCCGCCACCGTCTACGACAACATCAAGAACGGCGTCGCCGATGCCGGCTGGGTGCTGCAGCCGTTCATCACCGGCAAGTTCGTGAAGACGTCGGTCGTCGAATTGCCTGGCATTTTCGAAACCTCCGAGCAGGCCTCGACCGCGCTCTGGAAGCTCTACGAGAGCGGCGTGCTCAAGGAGGAATATGCCGAGGTCCGGCCGATGGCGCTCGTGCCGATGACCGGCAACCGCATTCACGCGAACGCGCCGCTGACCGACGTGGCGTCGCTCGCCGGCAAGAAATACCGCGTGGCCGGCAAGACGCTGGCCGACGTCGTGAGCGCGTTCAACGGCACGGGCATCCAGCTGTCCTGGGCCGACATTCCGCAGGCGCTCGACAAGGGCGTGATCCAGGGCACGGTTTCGCCGTGGAACGATTTCGTGCCGGCCAAGCTGCACGAAGTGACGAAATTCCACCTCGATCATTCGTTCGGCATGATCGCCGGCATGGTCGCGATGAACCACAAGAGCTATGCGGCGCTGCCGCCCAAGGCCAAGGCCGCCGTGGACAAGCACTCGGGCATGGCGATGACGCTGTGGCTCGCGCGCGAGGCCGACAAGAACATGGAGAAGAACCGCGACGAGGTCTCCAAGATGGCGGGCCACACCGTGGCCAAGCTGCCGCCGGCGGAGTATGCGAAGCTCCAGGCGATGATGAAGCCGGTCTACGACGACTGGGCGAAGCGCACGCCCGGCGGCGCCGACGTGCTGAAGGCGCTGGGGAAGTAAGCCAAGCCAGAACGCCGTAGGGGCGGGTCGGAAACCCGCCCCTACGCCGTTGACGCCCATGCCGCCGCGATCCACGCCGTTCGCCGCGCTCGAACGCGCGCTCCTCTCGCTCACGCAGCGGCTCGCGCTGGTGGGCGTGGCGGGCATGCTCGTGTTCGCGCTGGCGACGGTCGCCGATGTGACCTTACGCAAGATCGCAAACACGCCGATCCCCGGATTCTACGATATCGGCCAGCTCGTGCTCGTGGTCGTGGTCGCGGCGGCGTTCCCGGTGGTGATCGCGAGCCGCAGCAACCTCGTGATCGATTTCCTGACCGGCTCGTTCCCGCCCCGCCTGCGCCGCGCGTTGGCGGCGCTGGGCGGCCTGCTGATGCTCGCGTTCCTCCTGCTTCTCACCTGGCGCATGGGTTTCTACGCCGCGGAACTCGCGCAGCGGAATTCGATCACCGTCAATCTCGGCATGCCGACGGCGCCGTTCTGGTGGGCGGCGACGGCGTTCTGCGGCCTCTGCGTGCTGGCGCAGGCGGTCGTCTCGCTGGCGCAGATCGGCGAGGCGCTGGTGCCGACGCCGCCACCCGCGGATGGCAGCGAGCGCGCGCGCCTCGGCAACGCGGGGATCGCGCTCGGCGCCGCGGTCGCGCTCGTCGCGATCATAGCGTCGGTGGCGTTCGTGATCGGGCCGGCCAAAACGGGGCCGTTCGCGGGCCTCATCCCCACGAGTTCGGTGGGCCTCTCGCTGCTGGCGCTGGTGGCGATGATCGCGCTGACCCTGCTCGAAGTGCCGCTTGGCGCGGCGATGGGCCTCGTCGGCATCGTCGGTCTCGCGCACGTGCTCGGCGGCTGGAACAGCGGCCTCGTCCTGCTCGGTACCAATGCGAGCCAGTTGCTGCTCAATCTCGATCTCGCGACGATCCCGCTGTTCATCATGATGGGCGGTTTCGCGGCGGCGGCCGGGCTCTCCGCCGAGCTCTACCGGCTGGCCCACGCGATCGTCGGCCATCTGCGCGGCGGGCTCGCCTATGCCACGATCGGCGGCTGCGCCGGCTTCGGCGCGGTCAACGGCTCGTCCGTCGCCACGGCCGCCGTGATCGGCAAAGTGGCGCTGCCCGAGATGCGCGCGCACGGCTATTCGGAGCGCCTCGCCACCGGCTGCATCGCGGCGGGCGGCACGCTCGGCATGCTGATCCCGCCCTCCACGATGATGGTGCTGTTCGGCTTCCTGACCGGCACTTCGATCGGCGATCTCTTCGTCGCGGCGATCGTGCCCGGCCTCGTCGCCATGGCCTGCTACATGGCGGCCGTCTGGATCTATGTGCGCCTCTCGCCGGGGGCGGCGCCGAACGCCGCCGCGCGGGTGCCGGGCGAAGGCTGGGCGGCGCTCAAGGGCTGCTGGGGCGTGCTGTTCCTGTTCGCCGTCGTCGTCGGCGGGCTTTACGGCGGCCTCTTCACCGCCACCGAGGCCGCCGCGGTGGGCGCCGGCATCGCATTCCTGTTCGCGCTCGCGCGCCGCCGCGGCCAAGGCGGCCGCTGGATCTACGAGGTGCTTGCCGACACGGCGGCCAACACCGGCATGATCTACGTGCTGGTGATCGGCGCGCAGATGTTCTCGAACTTCTTCGGCGTCGGCGACCTGCCCAAGGAGGTCGTGGCCTGGACCAAGGGGCTCGATCTCCAGCCCTTCGTCGTCGTGCTGATGATCCTGGCACTCTACATCTTCCTCGGCTGCATCATGGACCCGTTCACGATGCTGATGGTGACGGTGCCGTTCGTGATCCCGCTGGTCGAGGACATGGGCTACAGCCTGGTCTGGTGGGGGATCATCACCGTGATGGTGTGCGAGATCGCGATGATCACGCCGCCGCTCGGCGTCAACGTGTTCGTCATCAAGGCGGTGGCGGGCGTGCCGATGCGCACCGTGTTCGCCGGGGTGACGCCGTTCGTAGCCGCCGATTCGGTGCGCCTCCTGATCCTGACCGCCCTGCCCGTGCTGACGCTGTGGCTGCCGAAAACGATGCGGTGACGGCGCCGGGGCATCGCTGGCACGATCCTTGCCATATTTACCTACGGCGGGCGCGGGGCTAGCCTTGCGCGCGGGACTCAATTCCAAGGAGGGTGGACCATGATCAAACTGGAGCGGCGGCAATTCCTGTTGGGCGCCACGGCGCTCGCGGCGAGCGCGGCCTTCGGCGGCCTCGCGCTGGCGCAGGCGGCGATGCCGAAAATCAAGATCGACGACAAGAGCGTGCTCATCGTCGTCGACGTGCAGAACTGCTTCCTGCCCGGCGGCAGCCTCGCCGTCGGCAAGGGCGAAGAGGTGATCCCGGTCATCAACAAGCTCGGCGCCGCGTTCGCCAACGTGGTGATGACGCAGGATTGGCACACCCCGGGCCACGTCTCGTTCGCCTCGTCGCACGCCGGCAAAAAGCCGTTCGAGACCATCAAGCTGCCCTACGGCGTGCAGGTGCTGTGGCCCGATCACTGCGTGCAGGGCACCGACGGCGCCGCGATCCACAAGGACATCAACATCCCGCACGCGCAGCTCGTGATCCGCAAGGGCTTCCGCAAGACCGTCGACAGCTATTCGGCGTTCCGCGAGGCCGACCGCAGGACGATCACCGGCCTCGCGCCGTATCTGAAATCGCGCGGCCTCACGCGCGTGTTCGTGACAGGCCTCGCCACCGATTTCTGCGTGGCCTGGACCGCGATGGACGCGCGCAAGGAAGGCTTCGAGGTGTTCGTGATCGAAGACGCCTGCCGCGGCATCGACACCCAGGGCTCGCTGGCGAAGGCCTGGGACGCGATGAAGAAGGCCGGCGTGAAGCGGATCCAGTCGGCCGATCTCGCCGCCTGAGGCGACGGCCCTCACTTCCCATGCGCCAAGCGGCGCATGGGCCCCTTCTCTCCCACTTCGTGGGAGAGAGAGAACGAGGCTTGCTT
>CAZUYG010000210.1:0-6148 GCA_964624265.1 uncultured Candidatus Odyssella sp. | reverse complement strand
CCTATCGGCCGATGCGCCGGGCGCGCCGCCGCGCCTGCTGCTCGCGCGCCGCGAAGGCCACGAATACTACGCCGATCATCACGGCGCCCGCTTCTTCATCCGCACCAACGACAAGGGCCGCAATTTCCGCCTCGTCGAGGCGCCGGTGGACGCGCCCGGCGAAGCGCACTGGCGCGAGGTGCTGCCGCATCGCGACGCGGTGATGCTCGAGGACATCGACTGCTTTGCCGCGCATCTCGTGATTTCCGAGCGCGAAGACGGCCTGCCGCGCCTGGCCGTGACCGAGCTCGCCACGGGCCGCACGCACGCGATCGCGTTTCCAGAGCCGGTCTACTCCGCCTATCCCCACGCCAACGCCGAATTCGACACGGCGAAATTCCGCTTCGGCTACGAATCCTTCGTGACGCCGCGCTCGGTGTTCGAATACGACCTCGCCGCGCGCACGCGCACGCTGCTGAAGCAGACCGAGGTGCTGGGGGGCTACGACGCTTCGCGCTATGCATCGGAGCGGATCTACGCCGCCGCCCCCGACGGCACGAAGATTCCGGTTTCCATCGTCTTCCGCAAAGGCACGCCGCGCGACGGCAGCGCGCCGCTGCTGCTGACAGGCTACGGCTCCTACGGGTTTTCGATCCCGGTCATGTTCAATTCGAACCGCATGAGCCTGCTCGACCGCGGCATGGCCTTCGCGGTCGCGCACATCCGCGGCGGCGGCGAGATGGGAAAGATCTGGCACGAGCGCGGCCGGTTGATGGAGAAGAAGAACACGTTCACCGATTTCATCGCCGCGGCCGAGCATCTCGTCGCGGACCGGTGGACGGGCCGCGACCGGCTCGTGATCACCGGCGGCAGCGCGGGCGGCCTGCTGATGGGCGCGGTGGTGAACCAGCGGCCCGATCTGTTCCGCGCCGTGGTGGCACAGGTGCCGTTCGTCGACGTGATGAACACGATGCTCGACGCCACGCTGCCGCTCACCGTCGGCGAATATCTCGAATGGGGCAACCCCAACGAGAAGGACGCCTACGCCTACATGAAATCCTATTCGCCCTACGACAACCTCGCGGCGCGGCACTATCCGGCCATGCTCGTGAAGACGTCGTGGAGCGACAGCCAGGTGATGTATTGGGAGGCGGCGAAATACGTGGCGAAGCTGCGCGCGCTGCTTGCCGGCGGCGGCCCGATCCTGCTCAAGACCAACATGGACGCCGGCCACGGCGGCGCCTCCGGCCGCTACGACGCGCTGCGCGAAATCGCCTTCGACTATGCGTTCATCCTGAGCCAGGCCGGCATTCGCGCGTAGAGCGGCGCGAAGTCGCGCCCCTTCGATTTCGCAATTCCTGCCCTATAATCCCGCCATGACCGGGCGCCTGCACCAGCTTCACGTCGAATACGCGCCGGCCGAAGACCGCATCCTGCTGAAGTTCAACACGGTGGACCGGCAGGAGCTGCGCTTCTGGCTGACGCGGAAATTCGTGAAGACGTTCTGGGACCAGCTGCAGCTTCTGCTCGCCAGCCTCGGCCGCGCGGGAACCCAATCGGACCCCGCCGCGAAGAAAGAGATGGTGGGCTTCGAGCAGGAGAAGGCCGCGCCGAGCGAGCGCTTCGCGCAGCCGTTCGAGGGCGATCCGGCGGCGTTTCCGCTCGGCGACAAGCCGCAGCTCGTGACCGGCTTTTCCTACAAGGCGCCGCGGCGCGCCGGCACCGCCGGCCGCCCCGCCATCGGACGCATCGCGTTCGAGACGGAGAGCGGGCACGAAGTGGGCCTGCCGGCGAACGCCGTGCTGCTGCACTCGCTGTCGAAAATGCTGATCGACATCAACCCGCGCACCGGCTGGGACCTGAAGCTCACGCCGGGCTACTCGCTCGGCGAAGAGCCCGCCCGCCCGGCGCGCGTGCACTGATCAGGGCGCGCGCCTGGGCGCGCGAGGCACGCCCGCCTCGACGCAACTGCGATCAGCGCGCCGCGTCGTAGCGAAGCGGCGCAGCGTGCCGCGGCCCGGCATTGCCGATTACTCGATGACCTCGTCGGCGCGCGCGAGCAAGCTCTGCGGCACGGTGACGCCGAGCGCCTTCGCGGTCTTCAAATTGATGACGAACTCGAACTTCGTCGGCTGCTCGATCGGCAGGTCGGCTGGCTTGGCTCCCTTCAGGAGCCTGTCGACATAGGTGGCGGCGCGACGGTGCATCACGGTCGTGACCGCGGCATAACTCATCAGCCCGCCGGCCTCCGCCATGACCCTGAAATGATTCACGCTCGGCAGTTTGTGGCGCACGGCCAGTTCGGCCATGGCGATGCGATTGACGACAAAGATGCTCTCGCTGGTATTCATGACTCCTTCCGCCCGCGCCTTGGCTCCCGCATCGAATGCGAGGGGAAGATCATTGGCGGTCCGAATGTCCTCGACCTGCAGCTTGATGCCGAACGCGGCGGCCGCCTCTTCGAGCGCCTTCACCTGCGGTGCCGCAATCGGGTCCGACAAATGCGAAAGGACGAGCACGCGCGAGATTTGCGGCGCGATCTCCCGCAGCAGTTCGAGCCGCTTGACGGAAAGCGACGACGCCATCTGGGACAGCCCGGTCACGTTTCCTCCGGGCCGGGCAAGGCTATCGACCAATCCGCTGCCCACCGGATCGCCAAGGCCGATCATGACGATGGGGATGGTTTTGGTCGCGTTCTTCGCCGCCTGTGTCGCCGGCGTTGTCGAAGTCACGATAATGTCCGCGCCGGTGCGCACGCATTCGGCGGCGAGGACCGGATAGCGCTCGTCCCGGCCGTCGGCCGTCAGATAGTCGATCGCGATCGTTTGCCCCGGCACATATCCCAGGTCGCGCAGTCCCTCGAAGAACGGGCCATACCGCGTCGACTGCAGCGAGCCCGGATCGAACGTCAGGAAACAGAGCCTCGGAATCCTTTTTGGCTGCTGTGCGCGCGCGGCAATCGGCCCCGCCACGGCGGCTGCGCCGAGGATCGCGACAAGAACGCGGCGTTTCATGGGCCCCCGCTTCGGCGCGTTCGGAATCGCGCACCGCTTCTTTTTTGCGAACTCTAGCCGATTGCATTCGGAAAAGCAGGCCTCGGGACCAGGCCGCTCGCCCGACCGCGAGCGATTCGCGTGCCGCCGCGCCCTAGTCTCCCATCGCCACGCCTTCGCGGCGCGGGTCGGCGCCGCCGATCAGCGTATCCTGCGTGATCTGGATTCCGTGCAGGCCGCTGTTGAGCTCGCGCACCGCCACCTTGTGGCCGAGCCGCGCCAGCCGCTCCGCCAGCGCCTCGGCATCCGTGCCCCGCTCGACCTCGGCGCCGGCGCCGGTCGTGGCCACGTGCGGCGCCGCGACGGCGGCGGCGATATCCATGCCGCCGTCGAGCACGCGTATCAGCGTGCGCGCCACATAGGCGATGATGCGCGCGCCGCCGGGCGACCCTACGACGAGGATGAGACGCCCCTCTTTGTCGAACACCATCACCGGCGCCATCGAGCTGCGCGGCCGTTTGCCGGGCTCGACGCGGTTCGCCACCGGCTTGCCGTCGATCGCGGGCACGAACGAGAAATCCGTGAGCTGGTTGTTGAGCAGGAAGCCCCCGGCCATCATCTGCGCGCCGAAGCCGTTTTCGATCGTGGTCGTGAACGAGACGGCGTTGCCCTCGCCGTCGACGATCGAAAGATGCGACGTGCCCGGGCTTTCCGCGCCGTCGCCGGGCGCGTATTCGCCCTTGTTCTCGGGCGGCGTGCCGGGTTCGACCTTCTCGGCGGCGCGGCGGACATCGACGAGGCGCGCGCGCGCGGCGAGATAGTCGCGGTCGATTAGGCCTTTCACCGGCACGCGCACGAAGGCGGGATCGGCCACGTAGAGATTGCGGTCGGCGAAGGCGAGGCGCGCGGCTTCGACGAAGAGATGCGCCGCGCGCTCGTCTTCGGCATTGACCGCTTCGCTCGGAAAGCGCTCGAGGATCGCGAGAATTTGCAGCACGGCGATGCCGCCCGACGATGGCGGCCCCATGCTGCACACGCGGAGCCCGATATAGAGGCCGCACAGCGGCTCGCGCTCCTCCACCTTGTAGGCGGCGAGATCGGCCGCGGTCAGCGTTCCGCCTTCCGCGCCCACCCGCGCCGCAATCGCCTCGGCAAGCGGCCCGCGATGCAGCGCGCCCGCGCCTTCGGCCGCGAGGCGCGCGAGCGTGGCCGCGAAATCCAGATTCCTGAGCTCAGTGCCGGCGGCGACGGGCGCCTCGTCCGCGCCGAAGAAATAGGCGCGGGTTTCGGCGCGCAGCTTCAGGGTCGGCGTTCCGGCGACGAGCTGATGGAGGCGCGGCGAAACGCGAAACCCCTCTGCGGCGAGACGCTGCGCGGGCCTGAACAGCACGGCCCATTCCTGCCTGCCATGGCGCTTGTGAACCCGCTCGAGCAGCGCGAGCGCGCCGGGCACGCCGACGGAATGCCCGCTGCGCACCGCATCGAGGAACGGCATCGGCTTGCCGTCTTTCAGGAACGCGTCGGGCTTGGCGCCGGCGGGCGCGGTCTCGCGCCCGTCATAGGCGTAGAGGCGTTTCGCCTTGTTGTCCCAGTAGAGCAGAAATCCGCCGCCGCCGAGGCCCGACGATTGCGGCTCCACGAGAGCGAGCACGAGCTGCGCCGCCACCGCCGCATCGGCCGCCGAACCGCCGGACTTCAGCACGTCGTAGGCCGCGCGCGTCGCTTCGGGGTGCGCGGTGACGGCCATGAAGCGCTTCGAATAGACGGCCGGCTTCTTCGTGACGCCGGTGGCGCCTTCGGGCGCGCGCTCGGTCTGGGCCATCGCCGGCGCCGCGGCGAGCAGCAAAGCGGCGGCGGCGAAGCGGAGAATGCGGTTCATGGGGGCCTCCGTCCGCCGGCGAGTCTAGCACAGACTCACTCCGGCTCCGATGGCGGCTTCACCTGCGGTTCCTTGCGGATCAGTGGGAGGCAGAGCACGCAGACCACCGCGGCGCCGATCATGAAGTACACCATCGGCCACACCGTGCCGTCGGCGATTTCGGCCACGATCTGCGCCACCACGGCACTCACCGCCATGCCGATGAATCCGATGAGGCCCGAGCCCGCGCCGGCATAGCGCGGGTCGACGTTGATGGCGCTCGCCTGGCAATTGGGGATTACGAAGCCCTGCATCAGCGAGAACAAGGCCGCGGGAACGAACAGCAGCGGCGGGCTGAGCGGCAGAAGGTAATAGAATGGCAACGCTGCCACGACGACGAAGAGGGTGGCGAAGGCGCCGAATCGAATCAGGCGGTCGGCGCCATGACGGTCGAGGAAGCGCGTCGAGAGAAACGTGCCGACAATGAAGATCCCGGCCACCGGCATGAACCAGAAGCCGTAGTCGCGCGCGGGGCGGTGCAGCACCTCGGCCATCAGATAGGGCGCCGCCGCGAGGAACGAGAAGAACACGCAGAACGACGCGGTGGAGACGAGCGAATAGCCGAGATAGCGGCGCGAGACGATCAGGCGGCGGCAGCCCTCGACGAGGCCGCGCCAGCCGCCGGGCGCGCGCGCGGGGTTGGTTTCCGCGAGGCCGAGGCCGACGCCGAGCAGCGCGAGCGCGCCGACCACGCACATGATCCAGAAGATCGCGCGCCAGCCGAAACTGTCGGCGACGAGGCCGCCGATCGCCGGCGACAGCGTGGGCGCCACGACCATCGCCATCGTGAGATAGGAGATGACGCGGATCGATTGCGCGAAGCCGTAGACGTCGCGCGCCATCGCGCGCGCGAGCACGATGCCGGCCGAGGCGCCGCCCGCCTGCACGACGCGCCCGGCGAGCAGCAGCAGGATGCCGTCGGCCAGCGCCACGACGAAGCTGCCGGCGATGTAGAAGACGATGCCGGCGATCAGCACCGGCTTGCGCCCGAAACGGTCGGACACCGGGCCGAAGACGAGCGTCGCCACGCCGATCGCGACCATCGCCAGCGTGAGCGCGAGCTGCGCGGTGCCGGCCGTGGTGGCGAATTCCTTCTGGATCGCGGGAAGCGCCGGCAGAAACATCTGCATCGCCAGCGGCCCCAGCACCGTGACGAAGACGAGCAGGATGATGAAACGCGGCGAGCGGCTGAGCGACATCGATGGCGGGAGGGGTGCGGGGGCCGTCCGGCCGCAAGCGCGCGCGGAAGCCGGAGACC
>CAZUYG010000209.1:4728-6178 GCA_964624265.1 uncultured Candidatus Odyssella sp. | reverse complement strand
GCCTCAGGATGACGGCTTGGGCGTGGCGACGGACGCCGGCCTGAGCAGCTCGAGCTCGTCGAGCGTCTTCGGCCAGTCCTTGTGCAGCAGGCGCGAGAGGCTGCGGTCGGCGAGCAATTTGCCGCCGGTCTGGCAGCGCGCGCAGTAGTTCGTCTCGTTGTCGGCGTAGCGGATGCGCTGGACCGGCCCGCCACACACCGGGCACGGCTTGCCGTAGCGGCCATGCACGGCCATGCCTTCGCGGAACGCCGTCACCTTTTGCGGCCATTCGCGTTCGGCTTCCGCCGCGAGCTTCCCGATCCATTCGCCGAGCACCTGGTTCGTGACGCCGTGCAGGCGCATCAGCTCCGCCTCGCTCATGCGTTGCGTCAGCAGCACGGGCGAGAGCCGCGCGCGGTGCAGGATCTCGTCGGAATAGGCGTTGCCGATCCCGTCGAGGATGCGCGGGTCGGTGAGCGCGCGCTTGATCGTGTGATTTTCGGCCTGCAACAGACGCGCGAAAGCATGCGTGTCGAGCTTGCGCGGATCGGCGCCGCCGGGGTCGTGGGCCGCGAGCGCCGCCCGGCCCTTCACGAGATGAAGCGACGCGCGCTTCTTCGTGCCGGCCTCGGTGACGATCAGCGTGCCGGTCTCGAAATCGAACGCCGCCAGCCCGCGCCCGCCGCCCGGGACTTCCTTCGCTTTCTCGTGCCACCAGAGCCGTCCGGCGATCATCAGATGCAGGATGAAAAAGAGATCGCCGTCCAGCGCGATCACGATGCGCTTGCCGAGCCGCTCGATGCCGGCGACGCGCGCCCCCGCGGCCGCCGCGATCGGCGGATCGACCGTGCGCAGGAAAAACGGGCTTCTGAGCCGTACGCGCTCGAGGCGCGCGCCTTTCACGCGCAACTCCAGCGCGCGCATGTACGCCGCGATGTCGGGCAACTCGGGCATGCGGCGAGGCTGTCACGGCCGCGCGTAATGCCGCAAGTGCCGCGGCCCGCGCGGGTTGACATTCCGCGCGCGGCCACTAAATGGTCGCCCCAGCTACCTGAGTTTCGGCGTGCCTTTGCTTTACGTTTGCCCGAATACGGGCCGTCTGAGGTCTACCCCCAAACATCGGGTCGGCAATCCGCCGCGCTATGGGTCGCGCGGCGCCACAGGCGTTTTCGCGCCTATCTAGGAGGCCTCAATGGCTATCGGTACCGTCAAGTGGTTCAACAACGTCAAGGGCTTCGGCTTCATCCAGCCCGAGGACGGCGGCAAGGACGTGTTCGTGCACGTCAGCGCCGTCGAGCGCGCGGGCATGCGCAGCCTCGTCGAGGGGCAGCGCGTGAGCTTCGAAGTTCAGACCGAGCGCGGCCGCAGCGCCGCCGTCAATCTCAAGACGGCCTAAGCGCGACGCAAATCACGCGACAGGGAAGCGGGGGCGGCGCCGGGGGCCCCCCCGCGGGGGTTTGGCGGGCCCCCG
>CAZUYG010000209.1:0-4718 GCA_964624265.1 uncultured Candidatus Odyssella sp. | reverse complement strand
CCTACAATCCCCCCCCGCCCTACCCGCCACCAAAACCCCGCGACGGGGACGGGGGGGCTCCGCGTGGCCCCGCCGCTTTTCGTTTGCGCGCTCAGCGGCTGATGAGACTTGGCAGCCACAGCGCCAGCGAAGGAATCGCCAGCACGAGCAGCAGCGTCGCGAGCTCGAGCAGGATGAACGGCATCGCCGCGGCCATGATGTCGGACATGCGGGTATCCGGCGGGGCCACGCCCTTCATCACGAACAGCAGCATGCCGAACGGCGGCGTCGTGAAGCCGATCTCGAGCGCGATCATCATCATCACGCCGAACCAGACCGGCTCGATGCCCACGGCTTTCACGATCGGCATGAAGAACGGCAGCGTGATGAGCATCATGCTCACCTGGTCCATGAAGCAGCCGAGGACCAGCAGGATGATCATCATCGCGACGATGAGCACGAGCGGCGACATCGTCTTGACGTCGAGCACCTGCATCAGCCCCTCGGTGGCGTTCGACAGCGAGAGGATCTGCGAGAACGTGATCGACGCGCAGATGATGAACAGGATCATCACCGAGAGCTTCGCCGTTTCGATCAGCGACCGCATCAGCGTGCGCAGCGTGAGGCAGCGGTAGGCGGCGGCGGCGATCACCGTGGCGGTGCAGCCAAGAGCCGAAGCCTCGTTGGGCGACGCGATGCCGCCGAACATGCTGCCGACGACGACGACGAAGATCAGCAGCAGCGGCACCACCTGGAAGAGAAACGGCCGCAGGCGCTGCCAGAGCGACAGATGCCCCGCGTCGTAGGGCGGCGCTAGCGCCGGATTGAGCGAGCAGCGCAGCACGACATAAGCGAAGAACAACGCCGCCATCACCACGCCGGGCACGATCGTAGCGATGAGCAGATCGGCGACCGGGATGCCGCCGAGGCTCGCGAGCAGGACGCCGAGCGCCGAGGGCGGGATCAGCATCGCGATGCCGCCGGTGCCGAGAATCGGCCCCATCGCCATTTTCGGATGATAGCCGCGCCGGACCATTTCCGGCACCAGCGTGCTGCCGAGCATCGCGGTGTTGGCGATCGTCGAGCCCGAGAGCGCCGAGAAGATCGTGCCGCTGACGATCGCGACCAGCGACAGGCGGCCCGGCACCCGCGCGATCAGCTTGTCGACCGCGTCGATCGCGCGGCCGGCGAGGCCGGTCTGGTACATGACCTCGCCCATCAGGATGAACAGCGGGATCGGCGAGAGCGAGATGTTGGTCACGGCGTCGTAGGAATTGCGGACGAGCTGCAGCAGCCCCGCCTCGCCGCCCATGAACAGCAGCGCGCCGCCGATGTTCACCGCGAAGAAGGCGAAGACGACCGGCAGGCCCGCCGCCAGCAGCACCATGAACGCCGCCAGCATGCCGATGAGCGCCCAATACCAGCTCATAGCGTGAGCCCGCTTCCCTCGTTCCGGGCGCCGCGCAGGCTGCTGCCGAACCGCCGCGCGAACTCGACCGTCATCATGAGCGCGGAGAACGCGACCACCGCGAACACCCACCACTCCGGAATGATGTACATCTTGATGATGCGCGCCTCGTCGCGGATCGAGCCGCGCGCGACGGCGACCGCGTAGTAGAGGAGCGTGCACGACGTCGCGAGGCCCACGAGGTCGGCGAACACGCCGAGCGCGCGGGCGACGCCGGGCGGCGCGCTCTGCACGAACACGTCGACCCGCACATGCGCCGCGAGCCGGAGCACCCAGGGCGCGCCGAGAAACGTGGCGACGAAGATCGCGTATTCGCACGTCTCCAGCATCCAGCTGAACGTGCCGAATTTGAGATTGCGCAGAATGACGTCAACGGTGATGCCGAGCGCGACCGCGCCGATCAGCAGCGCCGCGGCGATGCCGAACGCCGCGAAGACCGCATCGTAGAGGCGTGCGAAGGCCCGCATTCCGCGCCGCGGCTGCGTGACGGAACGCGGGCCCGGATCCGGTTCAGTCGGAGATCAGCTTCTTGAACTTCGGCGTGTTCACCGGATCGAGCTTCTCGAACTCTTCCCACGCGGAGTCGTAAGCGAGCTTGATGTAATCCTCGGCGACCTTGCCCTTGAGCTGGATCACCTGCACGCCGGCGTCCGCCTGCTCCTTGAGATAGGCCGCGGTCTTCGGCGCGTAGCGCGTGTCGTATTCGGACTCGAATTTCAGCGAGTGCTTGGTGAGGAAGTCGCGCTGCTTGTCGGTGAGCTTCTTCCACTTGTCGAGATTGATGATCGTGGCGTTGGCGACGGAATAGAAGCCGGGCTCGACGCGGTATTTCGTGTGCTTGTCCCAGCCCGGGGTCTTGATGTCCCAGCTCGGCCAGCCGTAGCCGTCGATCGTGCCGCGCTCGAGCGCGGTGAACACCTCGGCGGGCGCGGTCTGGATCAGGTCGGCGCCGAGCGCGCGGAAGAACGCGCGGTAGACGGGCGTCGTGCGGATCTTCATGCCCTTGAGGTTCGGCGTGTCGATCTTCTTGTCGCGCAGATAGAGGTAGAACTTCACCTGGAACGCGGAGATGTCGAGCAGGTGCGCGTTGACCTTCTCCATGTGCAGCTGATCGAGGAAGGCGACCGTACCGTTCTTGCGCATCTCGACGGCGGTCTTCTTGGTGAGCTTCAGCGCGTCGCCGATCGGCAGCAGGTTCTGGTAGAAGGTGGGCGGCAGCGCCGCCATGTCGACGACGCCGGTCTTGACCGCGTTGCCCATCTGGAACGGCGAAATGCTGCCGGCGGGGCGGATCGTGATCTTCACGATGCCCTTGCCCGCCTTGTTCGCGTCTTCGACCCAGTCGGCGAACGGAATGCCGAACGAGCTGTTGTTCGGCAGGAAATTGAGCGCCGAAAGCTCGACCTCCTGCGCCGCCGCCGTTCCCGCGATGCAGAACGCCGCCGCCGTGCCGAGCAGCACGCGATAGAGCTTGGTCATCGAAGTCCTCCCTCGTTTTGCCGCGGCCGGGCCGCGCCGGATTCTTGTCTGCCGTTCAGCCGCGACGCCACATTTCGGGGAAATGCCGGCCGCCCACTTTCGCCCCGGGCGCAAGGCCCACGCCCTCGGGCTCGTAGTAGTAGGTGGCGGTGGCAGGACGCGGATCCCACACGGCGTCGTCGCCGAGCCAGCGCGTGGACAGTGCCGCGCGCCGGTGCGTCATCGCCGTATTTCCTCCCGAGCCGTGAGCGGTGAGCGCACTGAACACGAGACAGTCTCCCGCCAGCATGTCCCATGTCAAGAAGCGGAGGCCCGCTTCGCCCTTGCGCTTGCCGAAATCGGGACACGGCTCGAGGCCCAGCGTTTCGTATTTCTTGTTGTCGTCGTAGGGCAGCTCGGGGCGATACCACTTCCCCCACGCATGCGAACCGGCCACGAATTCGACGCCGCTGCCGGCCGCGGTGACGTCCTCGATCGCGAGCCAGATCGAGCAGATCTGCCGGCCCTGGAACGGCCAGTAGGGAAGGTCCTGGTGCCAGGGCATGGGGTCGAGCGTGCCCGGTTCCTTGACGAAAAGCTGATCGTAATAGAAGCGCACCGCCTGCGATTCCATGATGCGCCCGGCGATCTCCGCGGCCGGGGATTCGGCCGCGAACGCGCGGAACTCGGGATCGAAGCGCCACATCATGCTGTCGTAGTAGAAATTACCGGGCTGGCCGGGCTTCGTGATGCTGCGGTGCCAGGGGCCGGGATTCCGCATGTTGCGGACGAGGGCCGCGCGCAGCCGTTCGATCCAGTCGCGCGAAAAAAGCCCGCGCAGGCAGACGACGCCGTCGCGGCGATAGTCTTCGATGTCTTGCGCGGAAATGCGGACGCGTTCGCGTGCGATGGATTCTGCCATGCGGACCTCCCAGGAGCGCCGCCGCATTGTACGCGGCCGCAGCGCCAGTGCTTGCGCGACCGTGCCTGCCACTTGATTGTGCGTGCCGGGATACGGCCGCGGGTTTCGCGGCGGCGACAAGCCGAAGCCCCTTTGCTAACGTGGCGGCGGGTATCCGGCGAGATTTCCGATGCAGACGCGGCAATGGACGACCGAGGCGGTTCCGCCGCGGGAACGCTTCGGCTATTGGCAGCGCGCGGTGTGCGAGGGCCTGGTGGGCGCAGAGACCGAGCGGCCGCTCGCAGGACCGTTCATGGCGCAGATGGCGGCCAGCCGGCATGCCGATTACGGATTTGCCGCCTGGACGGCGAGCGGGCACAGCGTCGTGCGCTCGCCGCGCATGACCCGCGGGCAGGACGGCGCGCCGTTCTTCGTCAGCCTGCAGCTTTCCGGCGAAAGCCGCTACGGCGACGATCCCTGCGGCGCCGGCGCGCTCGCGGTGCGTCAAGGCGAAATCGCCATCCTCAACACCGGACGGCCGTTCCGCGTCGTGTTTCCCGGCGAGGTGAGCCGCGTCGTCGCGATCGTGCCGCGGCCCCTCATGCGCGCGCGCGTGCCGTGGTGCGAGGACATCGGCACGATGAAGCTCGACGGCGAAGCGCCGGCCGCGGAGCCGCTGCGCGCGCATCTGGCCGCGGCGGGCCGCAACCTGGCGGCGCTCGACGCGCGCACGGCCGGCGCCTTCCTCGACAATCTCGTCAACCTGATCGCGCTGATGCTGGCGCCGGCGGAAGCGCCCGCCGGCGCGCTGCGCCGCGCGCGCGGCGACGCGCTCGCCGCGCATGTCGCGCGCAACATCGCCAATCCGGCGCTCTCGCCCCGGCACGCCGCGGATGCGCTGGGCCTGTCGCT
>CAZUYG010000208.1:0-6196 GCA_964624265.1 uncultured Candidatus Odyssella sp. | reverse complement strand
GTACTCAATTGGGTCTAACGCTCTGAAACTGAATCGTTTCGCCCTTTTTCCGCCGGACTGGGCCATGAGTCGGATCAACGAGTTACGCCCAATTGAGTCCAGACCCTAGCGGGCCTTCTTGAGGGCCGCTTCGAGCTGGTCCAGGCGGTCCGTGCCCCAAAACATTTCGCCGCGGAAGACAATCTGCGGGGAGCCGAAAACGCCTTGAGCGAGGACCGCGGCGCCCTTGTCGACGAAGCGCTGCTTGACGGCCGCGTCGTCGAGCGCGGCTCTCAGCCGGGCCCGATCCTCGCCGGCCGCCGCGCCGATGTCGGCGACGATGTCGGGGCTGGCGAGCGGCTTGCCTTCCGCCCAGTAGGCGCGGAGCGCCGCCTTGGCGAACCGCTTGGCCGCCTCCGAATCGCGATCTTCGATCCATGAGAATGCGCGGCCCGCGGCCACGAGGTTCTCCGGCCAGGTGGAAGGAAACCGGAAGGGCACGCCGAAATGCGCCGCCGTTCGCGGTATATCGAGCCGGAAATACTTCTCCTTGGCGGCGTGGGTGAGGGGATTGGTGGCGTTGAACTGCTTGTACGCCGCCGTCACCATGAAGGCGTGCCAGCGCGTCGCGCAGCCGTGCCGCGCGGCGAGATCGTCGATCACCTGGCTTGCGACATAGCCGTAGGGCGAGGTGAAGTCGAAATAGAAGTCGAGCGTTTCGGCCATGCGTTTCCCTCCACGGGGCAAGCTATGCCAAAGCGGCGCGGCGCTGCCAACCGGCTCGCGCGCCCCGCGAAACTCGTGTTATAAGCCCGCCGATCCGCCCGAGGGCGGCGGCCCGCTCTTGGGAGTTCGCGCGATGCAAGGCGTCGAAATGGAGCTGCTGAAAGACAGCGCGGGAGACGCCACGCGCTATCTGAAGGCGCTGGCGAACCAGAACCGGCTGCTGATTCTCTGCAACCTGATCGACGGCGAAAAATCGGTCGGCGAGCTCGAACGGGTGATCGGCCTCAGGCAACCGACGCTCTCGCAGCAGCTCGCGCGGCTGCGCTCGGGCAATCTCGTGCGCACGCGGCGCGATGCCAAATCCATCTACTATTCGATCGCGGACGAGGACATCCGCTCGGTTCTCCAGGTGCTCTACGGGAAGTTCTGCGCCCCGCGCGCCGGCGCGCAGAAGCGTCCCCGCGTGAACGGCAAACGCGTGGCACGTTGAATTCGGCGCGGGTCCGTCAGGCCCGAAGGGTCAATCCACGCCCGGCCGCTTCTTGTTCCGCTCGTCCTCCGGCGTCACGCCGATCTTGCGTGCCTCCGAGTGGATTTCGGGCGCCGGCCTGCAGTCCTTCATGCACAACGTGCCCCGCACGTCGGGCCGGGGGTCGGCGACGAAGTTCGCGGCATTGGGCAGCTTGATCTTCAGAATCGAATCGCGGTCGAGCACCGCATCCTGCTTCAGCATGTCGTTGAGGTTCAGGACGTAGGCCGTGATCGCGTAAACCTCGTCGTCGCTCAGCGATTGCGCGTTGCCGAAGGGCATCGCCCGCTTGATGTAGTCGAACACCGTCGTGGCATAGGGCCAGTAGTTGCCGACGCCTTTCTTCGGGTCGTCGTCGGTGAGCTTCCCGCTGCCGCCGATCAGCGCGGGCCAGCGGTCCTTGCCCTCGCCGAATTCGCCGTGGCAGGCGGCACACCGGTCCTGGTACAGCGCTTCGCCGTCCTTGACCGAGCCCTTGCCGGGCGGCAGGCCGTGGCCGTCCGGACGCACGTCGATGTCCCAGCCCTTGATCTCGTCCTTCGTGGCGGGACGGCCAATGCCCAGCGATTGGACGGGCAGCGCCATGCCGGGCTGGCCGGGCAGAGTCTTCTCCTGCGCGGGCGCCGTGCCGGCCCCGAACGCCATGATTGCCGCAAGCGCGGCCGCGAACGCGGCGGCCCTATTTGAGCTGGACATTCTCGACCTCGCCGCCCGCCTTCACGTGCCAGGTGAGCATGGAATTGTTGTGATAGATCGAATTGGTGCCGCGCACCTTGCGCAGATCGGCGATCGAAGGCTGCACGTAGCCGGTTTCGTCCTGCGCGCGGCTCATCACCAGCAGCGGCTCTCCGTTCCAGCGCATCGGCATCGTCCAGCGCGTCAGCGCTTTCGGGTAGATCGGGTCCTGCAGGCGCGCCGTCTGCCAGTTTCGGCCGCCGTCGAGCGAGACGTCGACACGCTTCACGCGGCCGAGGCCCGACCAGGCAAAGCCGCTCATTTCGTAGAACCCCTTGCCGTCGAACGGGCGCTCGGGCGAGGGGAACGTCACGACCGAATTCGCTTCCATGAACCAGGTGAACTGGCGCGCTTTGCCGTCGGGCATGAGGTCGGTGTATTTCGACGTCTCTTCGCGCGTGTGCCAGGGCTGGTCGCCGAACTCGAGCCGGCGCAGCCATTTCACGCTCATGTTGCCTTCCCAGCCGGGCAGCAATAGGCGCAGCGGATAGCCCTGCTCGGGCCGGATCGCCTCGCCGTTCTGCCCGTAGCAGAGCATCGCGTCGTCGAGCACTTTCTCGATCGGGACGCTGCGGGTCATCGCCGCCGCATCGGCGCCCTCGGCGAGCATCCACTTTGCCGCCGGCTTCAAGCCTGTCTCGCGCAGCACCGTGCGCAGCGGCACGCCGGTCCATTCCGAGCACGAGATCATGCCGCGCACGTATTGGCAGCGCTCGAGCTGCGCGCCGCGCCACTCCATGCCGCCGTTCGCGGGGCACTCGATGAAGCGCACGACGCTGATCGCCGGGAAGCGCCTGATGTCCTCCATCGTGAAGATCATCTCGCGCTCGACGAGGCCGTGCACGATCAGGCGATGCTGCTTCGGGTCGACCTCGGCGCGGCCCGCATGGTGGCGCTCGAAATGAAGCCCGGAGGGCGTGATGATGCCCATCTGCTCCGCGATCGGCGTGAACGATACGGAGGACTCCTTGGAGGCCGTCAGCCAATCGACCGTGCGGCGCACGACGTTCTTTTCGAATGGCGAGGGCGTGCCGTAGGGCCGGTCGCCGACGCCGGGGCCGAGCTGTTTGGTCCAATCCGGAATGGCGGGCGGGCCGGACTTGTTCTCGGTCGTCGCCTCGGCGGCGCGCGCGGCGGGAGCGGCTGCGCCTG
Source organism: uncultured Candidatus Odyssella sp. (assembly GCA_964624265.1). Lineage (GTDB taxonomy): Bacteria > Pseudomonadota > Alphaproteobacteria > Bin65 > Bin65 > SBBV01. The sequence continues at coordinate 3,075 of CAZUYG010000208.1, read as the reverse complement.
CGGCGGCGCCGGCGGCGAGAAAGCGGCGGCGTCCGAGCTGCGGCATGTCGGGGCGGGGGCGCCCCTTTTCATCGGCCGGCATGGATCGGGTCCTTTCGCGTGGCACCGGTATCTTACGGCATGAGGCGGCCGCAATCATATTCAGAAAACATAGAATAACAAGCGGGGCGCGTCCTGCGCGCTCAATCGCGGCGGCGGCGCCGAAAGCGGCCCCAAAACGCGTTCCAGCGGGCGCGCTCGCCCGGGGTTTCGGGCCGCGCCGGCGGAAGCCCGGGCAGATGCTGTTGCCCCTGTGTGCGGGCGAGCGGGGCGGCTACTTGCAAGAGCCGGTAAAGCGGGCGCACGAGACGCGCGGTGCCGATGACCAGCACTTCGAGCCCGGCCAGCAGAAAATAGCTCGCGAAACCGCTCAGCGCGATCCAAAACCAGACAGAAGATACACGTGCGCGGCCGGCCGCGACATCGACCAGCGCGCAGCCCTCGATGCCGAACAGCAGCGCCCCCGATGCCGCGAAAACGACGCCCGGGATGATTCGGCGGAATGCTCGTTCACGCCGCTCGCCGGGCTTTTCTTCGCCGCGCCGGTCGATGACGCGCATCGGAAGCGGAGGCTTACTTGGCGGCCTCTTTCAGATAGGCGATGACGTTCTTCCGCAATTCTTCGTTCGGAAACTTGTTCGGCATCTTGTTCGCGACCGAATCCTTCTTGAGATATTTTTTCAGGAAGGCGGCCGGGTCGGCGAGATACTCGAACACGCTCGCCTCGTCCCATTTGAGGCCTTTTTCGCCCGCGGCCTTCATGTCCGACGAGTACGAGTATTTCTCGGCCGTTCCGGCCGTGCGGCCGAAAAGTCCGTGCAGGCTCGGGCCCACGCCGTTCTTGCCCTTGTCGAGCGAATGGCAGGCGCGGCATTGGCCGAATTGCGTTTTGCCCGTTTCGGCATTCTGCGCCAGCGCGGGCGCGGCGAGGAGTGCGAGGGCGGCGAGAGTTGCGGGGGCGAGACGCGTCATCGTGTTCAGCTCCGGAGTTTTTCCTGACATGGCGTTTTTGGGTCCGCGTTGCAAGCTTACTCGGCCGGCGCGGCGTTGGACGGCGGCTGTTTCGCGCGGTCCAGCCTGGCGAACAGATCGGTGAGAAGGGACCAGAATATTTCGTCGCCGCTGTAGCCCACGATGCGGCCGATCTCCCTGCCATCGTCGAGAAGGACGAATGTCGGCGTGTAGACGACCGCGGGAAGGGCGGCGAGATCGGGGGGGCGGGGCCGTGCAACGTCGACGCGGCGCAGCGGCGCCCGTTTTCCCTCCGCGGTCTTCGGGTAGATCGGCGCGACCTCGCGGTTCCAGCGCGCGCAATAGGGGCACCCGGCCGCTTCGAACATCAGGAGCTCGGCGGCCGCGGCCGGAAGGCCGGCGGCGATCAGGAAAGCGGCGATGAGGAGCCGGAACAAGCAGGGCCTCGTCGGAACTGGCAGCCAGACCGGTAGCCAAGCGCGCGCCGCGCGGCAAGAGGGCATCGCCCCCGGCCGCGCCACTTGATAATATATAAAACATGAATATGATGCCGGCAATGGCGGACGGTTTGCGAGTCGCCTACGATTTCGCGCCGTGATAAAAGCCCGCCGTGAGCGCGTCGCCGGCTCCTCCGGCGATCCGCCGTTCTGTCCAAGGCAGGAGACGATGATGCAGCAAGGTGCAAGGTCCGCGGGCGGCCGCGATGCTTCGCGGAGGCGCGTGCTGACGGTGGGCGCGCTCGGCGGAATCATGGCTGTGCTGGCGCCGCGCCTCGCGGCCGCCAAGCCCGAGGACGTCGCCGCCGCGATCAAGAAGCTCTACGGCGAGAAGGCGATCGCCGCCGGCAAGGTGAAGCTCGAGATGCCGCAGATCGCCGAAAACGGCAACGTCGTGCCGATGACGGTCAGCGTGGACAGCCCCATGACCGACGGCGATTACGTGAAAGCCGTGCACGTGTTCGCGGAAGGCAATCCGATCCCGGCCGTGGCATCGTTCTATTTCACGCCGGCGAGCGCCAAAGCCGTGTGCTCGACCCGCATCCGCATGGCGGCGACGCAAAACGTCGTTGCCGTGGCCGAGACGAGCAAAGGCGAGCTCTTCACCGGCAAGACCGAAGTGAAAGTCACGATCGGCGGCTGCGGCGGCTGAGCAGGTCAGAGGAAAACAGCATCATGGCGACCCCCACACCGCGCGTCCGCGTCCCGGCCAAAGCCAAGAAGGGCGAGGTCATCGAGATCAAGACTCTCATCTCGCACGACATGGAGATGGGCACGCGCAAGGATTCCGACGGCAAGACGATCCCGCGCAAGATCATCAAGCAGTTCGCCTGCACCTTCAACGGCAAGGAGGTGTTCAAGTCCGACTGGCATCCGGGAATCTCGGCGAACCCCTACATGGCGTTTTTTGCCAAGGTTAACGAGTCGGGCACGTTCGAGTTCGCGTGGCACGACGACGATGGCTCGATTTACAAGGCCACGTCGAAGATCGAAGTCGCGTAAACGCGCATTTCGCCGGGGCGCGGACGCCTTCCGCGCCAGTCGTTCGGCCTGCATTGCACGCGTGAGAACGGGCCCGTTGTTTGGTTAACGGGCCCGTATCTTTTCCGGCCGGCAAGTGGCGCGAAACGCGCGGTCATAACACTTCGTCAAATATCGTGAAGGCATGATGGCTTCCGCGCGCGGCTCCGCGGGAGCGAGGGATGCAGGACTGGAGTAGCGATAAAGAGAAGCCAGGCCGGCCGGCCGCCTCGTTCGGCCGCCGCAATATCGCGAACGCGCCCGCGCCGTTGGCCACGGAGCCGATGTCAGGTTCCGCCGATGTGCCGGTTGCCAGCCCGCCGATGGAGCCGGCGCCTGCCAATGCTGCCGCGAGTGCCGTCATGCCGGCGCCGCCGCGCGTGCCGCTTTCGACGATTCCGCAGCCGGCCGGCCAGCCTCCGGCGCCGCCGCCGCCGCTGACGATCTCATCGCAGCAGCTCCAGCTTTTCAGCGGACCGATGGGCCGGCGGGCGCCGCAGCCGGACGAAGCGCCCTACGATCCGCCGCCGCTCGAACCGCCGCCGAT
>CAZUYG010000207.1:0-6228 GCA_964624265.1 uncultured Candidatus Odyssella sp. | reverse complement strand
GCCGCGATAGTCGGTTTCGTTGAAGAAGTGATAGAAGGCGACCCGCTTCGCCCAAGCCTTCTGCGACTCCATCACCTTCTTCGTGTAGGGATCCTCGGCGAGCTTGGCGATCAGTTTGTCCCACGCCTTGATCTGCGCATCGAGCACTTCCTTGGGCGTGCGCAAAACCTTGACCTTGTCCTTCTCCTGCAGCTCGACGAGGTCCTTCGAGTAGTAGTCGTACGCCTTCCACTCATTGGCCGAAGACGCGGCCTCGGCGGCGTATTGCAGGATCGCCTGCTGCTCCTTGGCGAGGGCGTTGAACTTGTTCTTGTTGAACATGATCTCGAAGAACTCCATCGCCTGATGGTGGCTGCCCATCATGTAGATCTTGGCGACGTCTTGCGCGCCGAAGCGGCGGTCCGAGGTCGGGTTGTTGAACTCGAACGCGTCGATGCGGCCGCGCTCCATGGCCGGCACGATCTCGCCGCCCGGAAGCTGCGACACCGCCGCGCCCATCTCTTGGAACAGATCCGCCGCGAGGCCGACGGTGCGGTACTTGAGGCCCTTGATGTCGGCCGCGCTCTTGATCTCCTTCTTGAACCAGCCGAGCGGCTGGGTGGGCATCGGCATCGCGAAGAAGCTGACGATGTCGAGCTTGAGGATCTTGCCGACGAGCTCGGCGAAGAGTTCGCGTCCGCCGCCCTGGGCGAACCAGCTCATCTGCTGGTTCGCGTTGGCGCCGAACACCGGCCCCGAGCCGAACAGCGAGGCGGCCTTGTGCTTGCCGTACCAATAGACCGGCACGGTGTGTGCGCCGTCGAGGACGCCGCGATGGGTGGCATCCTGCACGCTGAACGGATGCACGACGGCGCCGGCGATGAGATAATCGAGCTTGAGACGGCCGCCGCCCATCGCGTTGACGCGATCGACGTAATCCTGGGCCATCTCGTTGAAGACGTCCTTGGCGCCCCACGAACCCTGGATCTTCAGGGTCACGGTCTGCGCACGCGAGATGCTGGGCATCGCGAGCGCCGCGCCGGCCACGGCAGCGGCCGAACCCGCCTTCAGAAATCCGCGGCGGGATTTACGCACGGCAACGGTCTTATCGTCTTGGGTCGTCATTGGCTTTCCTCCCGGGAAAGAAACAGGCCGATGGTTGCGGACGTTTTGATTGTGTTGTTCCGGCTTCGGCGTCCGCGCGGGCCGGAGTGTAGGCAAGGCACCTGACTGGCACAATAAGCGTCTGGCATGCCACTCCGCAACCGAAAGGGCGCTGCGGCGCCTGCCCTCGTTACTGAACACCCGGAACCGCGGTTTATTCTGCCCACCGCCGCTTTCTTGCGGATGTTGCGGGCGAAGCCATTCGGCGCGGCCGCGCGGCGAGCGGGGTGGGACGACCGATGGGTCGTTACCTGTTTTTTCCCGGCACCCACAGCACGTCTTGCGCGCCGTTGGCGTTGAGGCGGCGGGCCATGACGAACAGGTGATCGGAGAGGCGGTTGATGTATTTGATCGCCTCGGGATTCACCGCCGTCGTTTCCGCCGCGAGGGTCATGGCGCGCTCGGCGCGGCGCGCGACGGTGCGCGCGAGATGCAGCCACGCCGCCGCCGCCGTTCCGCCCGGCAGGATGAAGGATTGCAGCGGCGGGATCGCCTCGTTCATCGCGTCGATCTCGCGCTCGAGCCGCTCCGTCTGCACCGCCACGACGCGCAGCGGCGGCCATTTCGGCTTCTCCTGCTCCGGCGTGCAAAGATCGGCGCCGAGATCGAACAAATCGTTCTGGATGCGCCCGAGCATCGCATCGGCCTCGGCGTCGCCGGCGAGATGCTGCCGGGCGAGGCCGAGGATGCTGTTGCACTCGTCGACCGTGCCGTAGGCCTCGACGCGCGGATCGTGCTTGGCGACGCGCGTTCCGTCGCCGAGCGAGGTTTCGCCCCTGTCGCCGCCGCGCGTGTAGATCTTGTCGAGCTTCACCATGGCGGCGCGCGCCTAGTGCTTCAGCGAAAGCCAGTAGAGAAACAGCAGAGCTACGGCCGCGAACTGGAAGCCGACGCGCGCGCGCATCAGCTTGTTGCCGTATTTGTTGTTGAACGCGCGGCCCGACATGCCGATCACGCCGGTGAGCAGCGAAGCGAGCGCGCCGAAGCCGCAGGCGATGGCGGCGATGAGAAGGAATGTGGACATGGGCGGAGATTAAGGCCGCCCCGGCCCGCTGCCTAGCGGCTGTGGCAATATTGACGAGGCGCGTTTCGCGGGACGGCGCGATTGACATCCGCTCGCGCGCCGCCAAGGTGGCGGCGACATCCACGAGCCGCCGATGCGCCAGCTTGCCGCCTTCGCCTGCGCCGCCACTCTCGCCGCGCCCGGCGCCGCCTTCGCCCAAGACATCGTGCTCGTGCAGCACGTGACCACCGTGACGATCGCGCGCGCCGCCGGCGCCATTCTGGTGAATGCCGCCGGCACGGTGCCGATCGCGGGCTTCACGAACCCGGTGATGCGGCCGCGGCCCGACCTCGTGAAGGTGGACGGCGGCTACGTGCTCGATTTCGTGGCGGCGCCGCCGCCGCGCGGCACCATCGTGGCGCAGGTGGAGACGCGCCTCGCCGCGACGTTCCGCATCGAGCCGCAAGAGGCCGAGAAGCTCCGCTTCGTGCAGGTACGCGCCGCCCTCGGCAGCCGCACCGTGCAGGTGCCGGCGAAGTAAGACAAAGGAACAGGCGCCGGGGAGCCGGGGAGAAGAATTAAAGGCTCGCCACCAAGACATTGGAATGCGCGCCAAGGGCGCGCAAGAAAGAACGGCTTCGCGCCGGCTCTGCGGCGCAATTCTCTTGTTCGTGTCTTCGTGCCTTCGTGGTGAAGACTTGCTTCTCCCCGGCTCCCCGCCTCCCGTTCCACACCCGCGTCAGAACCCCGCGAGGCGCGGCAGGAACAGCGAGAGCTGCGGCACCGCCGAGATCAGGATCAGCGCCGCGATGTTGATCGCGATGAACGGCAGCGACGCGCGGATCAGCGTGTTGAGCCCGCATTGCGCGATGCGCTCCGCCGCGAACAGCGAGACGCCGAGCGGCGGCGTGATGAGGCCGATGTTGAGATTGATGATCATCACCACGCCGAAATGCAGCGGATCGATGCCCGCCGCCGCGGCCGCCGGCGCCAGGATCGGCGCGAACAGGATGATCGACGTGGTGGGATCGATGAACATGCCGAGCACGAGGAACAGCAGGTTCGCGAGCAGCATCGTGCCGGCCGGGCCGAGATTCATCTCGCGCACGAGATCGGACAGGCGGCCGGTGGCGTTTTCGAAGCCGAGCACCCAGGCGAGCGCGGCGCCGGCGCCGACGATGATGAGCAGCTGGCCCGAGAACGTGACCGACTGGCCGAGGATCGGCGCGAGCTGGCGGAGGCGCAGCGTGCGGTAGACGAGGATCGCGAGCACGAACGCGTAGACGACGGCGCTGCCGGCCGCCTCGGTGGGCGTCATCACGCCGGCGAGGATCCCGCCCAGGATGATGAACGGCATGCCGATGGAGGGCAGCGCGCGCAGGAACCCCTGCCCCAGCGAGACCGGCGCGCCTTCGGGCGCGATGTACCTGATCTTGAAGCGGCCGGAGGCCCAGGCGATGTAGGCCATCTGCGCCGCGCCGAGCACGAGGCCCGGCACGACGGCCGCGGCGAACATGCCGCCGATCGAGACGTTCGTCGCCGAGCCGTAGATGATGATCGGCAGCGACGGCGGAATCGTGGGCCCGATGATCGAGCCCGAGGCGATGACCGCCGCGGCGAAGGCCGGCGTGTAGCCGGCGCGCACCATCGCCGGGATGAAGATGCGCCCGAGCGCCGCGATCTCGCCGAGCGCCACGCCGGTGATGCCCGAATAGAGGATGCAGGTGGCGACGGCGACCTGCGCGATGCCGCCCTTCACCCAGCGGAACGCGGCATCGGCGAAATCGACGATACGCCGCGCGAGCCCTCCCTCGCTGAAGATCTCGCCGGCGAGGAGGAACAGCGGGATCGCGACGAGGATGAAGACGTCGACGCCGTTGTAGATTTTCTCCGGCATCACCGGCAGCAGCGCCCACTGGCCGCTGACCGCGATGTAGCCCACCACGGCCGCGAGCATCGACCATGCCACCGGCATTCCCGCGACGAGCAGGAAGACGAAGAGGACGAGGAAGAAGGCGAGCGCGACGCTCATGGCCGCTTTTCGCGCCGCTTCAGCATTTCCTCGACGAGGAACACCGCCGCCAGCGCGAAGCAGGCGGGGACGAGCCACATGACGTAGGAGAGGCGCATCTGGATCGAGACGCTGCGCTGCGCGTGGTTGAACTCCACCGCCTCGATGCCGAGCCAGACCAGCAGCACGAACAGGGCGAGCGCCGCGAGATCGAGCAGCAGATACCAGGCCCGCTTCAGCCGCGGCGGCAGGAGATCGGCCAGGAACTCGACGCGGATGTGCCGCCGCCCGCGCACCGACACCGCCGCGCCGAGGAACACCGCCACCAGCAGGAACAGGCGGATCACCTCTTCGCTCCAGAACGGCGCGATGTGGAACACGTAGCGCAGCAGCACGAGCGCCGCGACCGCGATCGCGAGGCACGCCATCGCCACGGCGCCGGCGAAGACGGCGCCGCGCTCGAGCGCGTCGAGCAGTCTACGCACAGCGTTTCACGCGTAGGGGCGCGCTGCGCGCGCCCTCGCACCGCGGGTGGGGCGCCGCGCGCCGAGGCGATGCGGCAATGCCCCGTCCCGTGCTTCGGATGGATCGCATGCAGAGGCAGGGCGCGCGCAGCGCGCCCCTACGCGGCAGGCGCCGGGCACTATTGCGCCGCCTTCACCGCCGCCAGCGCGTCCTCGAGCACCTTCGGCGCGGAGATCTGCGTCAGCAGCCAGTCGCGCACGGCCGGCTGCATCTTCGCGCGCATCTCTTCCTTCGCCGCGGCGGCCATCTCGATCACTGTGACCCCGTTCTGCTTCACGAAAGCCAGCGCCTCGCCCTCGATCTTGCGCGAGGTTTCGCGGTTGTAGGCGATCGCCTTCTTGGCCGCGTCGTCGACGATCTTCTTATGCGCCGGCGAAAGCTTCTCGTAGAACGCGTCGTTGATGCCCATCGGGCCGAACGAATAGGAGTGTCCGGAGAGCGTGAGGAACTTCTGCACCTCGTAGAGCTTCACGAGGCGGAACACGCTCACCGAATTGTCCTGCGCATCCACCACGCCGGTCTTGAGCGAGGTGTAGAGCTCGTTGAACGGAATCGCCGAGGCGATGCCGCCGGCCGCTTCGACCGGCTTGGCGTTGGCCGGGCCGAGCGCGCGCACTTTGAGGCCGCGGAAATCGGCCACCGCGCGGATCGGCTTGTTGGAGCTGAAATGGCGGAAGCCGCCCGCCTCCCACCAGCCGAGCACGCGGATGCCGGTTTTCTTGCGGATGTCTTCGGCCATCGCCGTGCCGGCCGGCCCGTCGAACACCTTCCACGCGACCTGCTCGGTCGGGAACATGTAGGGCAGCGAGAACACCTGAATGTCGGGATGGATCGCCGCGTAGTTGCCGTCGGAGGCGTCGGACATCTGGATGATGCCGCGGCGCATCTGGTTCATGCGGTCGTTGGGGTTGCCGAGCGAGCCGCCATAGGCGAGATCGACCTTGAGCTCGCCCTTGCTCGCCGCCTCCACCTCGCGGCCGAAGGTTTCGTACATGCCGTTGACGTGGTCGAAGCCCGGCAGCCCCTTGGGCAGCGCGAGGCCGACCTTGATCGTGGTCTGCGCCCCCACCCCGGCGGCGAAGACGAGCGCGCCGGCGAAGGCCGTCAGCGCGAGAACGCGGCGGAACGATGTCATGATGCTCTCCCTCTCCCGCCCGCGTGACGCGGGCGCCCAATGCGAGCGGAGACACTAGCCTGACTTGTCTTCCAGGCGAAAGCGTGCAGCGTTCATACCCCGTCCCCGCACGATTATATTGTCGCCCCCGCGAAAGCGGGGACCCATGCGTCCGGCGACGTGCGTCGAACGCCAACGACGCGCCTGCGGCGCCATGGATCCCCGCATTCGCGGGGATGACAAACAGGGACAAGCGGCCAGAAATGAACAATCCCGAGCAGGACCTCTGCTACACCGTAACGGCCGAAGTGGCGGCGCCGGCGCGCGCCGCCTTCGACTATCTCGCCGACGGGGAGAAGGTCGGCGACTGGGCGCTGGGCGCGCTCGCCGCCAAGCGCGTGGGCGACAGCGACCTGTTCGTGAGCAAGGAAC
>CAZUYG010000206.1:0-6253 GCA_964624265.1 uncultured Candidatus Odyssella sp. | reverse complement strand
CTAACTAGGAGTGCGGTCCCCGAAAAGCCAGCGAAAAAACGGCGTGGCCGCCATCGCCGCAACGAATTGCACGGCGACGAAGGCCGCGACGTGCCCGAGGGCGATTCCCGAGAAACTGTCGGTGAGGCCGCGCGCCAGCGTCACGGCCGGATTGGCGAAGGATGTCGACGACGTGAACCAGTAGGCCGCCGTGATGTAGAGCCCGACGGCGGCCGGGACGGCCTCGGGGCGAAAGCGCACCGTGCCCATGATCGTGCCGATGAGGCCGGCGGTCGCGACGGCCTCGGCGAGCCACAGCGCGGGCGCCGCGCGCGCCTTCACGCCGAGCTCGAGCGGCGGCTTCTCGAACATCAGGTGCGCGAGCACGACGCCGAGTACGGCACCCGCGCACTGCGCGATCGCGTAGAGCAGCGCCGGCCGCCACGCGATCTTCCGCTGCAGCAGGAACGACACCGTGACCGCGGGATTGAAATGCGCGCCCGACACCGGCCCCAGCGCGCCGATGAGCACGAACAGGATCGCGCCGGTGGCGAGCGTGTTTCCGAGCAGCGCGATCGCGGTGTTTCCGCCGGCGAGGCGCTCGGCCATGATGCCGGACCCCACGACCGTGGCCAGCAGCAATGCGGTGCCGAGCGCCTCGGCCGCGAGGCGCCGCACGAACGACGGCGAGTCGCTCACCGTGCGATCACGCCGCCGCGTTGCGAGAGCGGCCGATCTCGTCGAGCCGCTTCTGCAGCGAAAGCCTGTCGAGCGAGGCGAGCGGCAGGTTCACGAACACCGAGATGCGGTTGTTCAGCATGCGATAGGTGTCGGCGAAGGCCGCGCGCTTTTCGGCTTCGTTGCCCTCGGCGGCGGCGGGATCGGGCAGACCCCAATGCGCCGTCATCGGCTGGCCGGGCCAGATCGGGCAGACCTCGCCGGCCGCGTTGTCGCAGACGGTGAACGCGAAATCGAGCTGCGGCGCGCCGGGCGCCGCGAACTCGTCCCAGCTTTTCGAGCGCAGCTCGGCCACCGGATGGTTCGTGCGGCGCAGCAGGTCGAGCGCGTAGGGATGCACCTCGCCCTTGGGATGGCTGCCGGCGCTGAACGCGCGGAACTTGCCCCTGCCCTCGCGGTTCAAAATCGCTTCCGCGAGGATGCTGCGGGCCGAATTGCCGGTGCAGATGAAGAGTACGTTGAAGACCGTGTCAGCCATGATGTTCCCCCGATTTACGCCGGCAATTCGCGCCAATCAGCAGCAGGCGCCGCCGCTGCCGCACTTGGCGTCTTTCTTGTCCGCGGATTTCTCCGCCGCCGCCACGTTGACCGCGGCGAGCGCCGCCGTTTCGGCGTCGGCCTTGGCCGTGCTCGCGCCGCGCGTCCTGGCTTGCGCCATGGTGCGGAACGTTTCCCACGCCGTGCCGGCCGGATCGACGACCCAGTGCTTGTCGGAGACGGCATAGCAGCAGGTCGTGTTCTTTTCGGGCTTCACCGCGTGGCCGGCCTTTTCGAGCCGCGCCGCGATCTCGCCGAGCTCGGCCTCGTCGTCGACCTGGAAGCCGAGATGGTCGACGCCGATCTCTGCACCCCAGGTGGAGATCGCGAAATTCACGCGCGGGTCTTCGAGCATCCATTTGGCGTAGTCGGACTCGCGCCGCGCCGGCTCCTGGCCGAACAGCGTGGAGTAGAACCGGATCGATTCGTCGAGGTTCCGGACGGTGGTGTGGACGTGGAGCCGTTTCATGGGAGTACCTTTCGGATGGAGGGGATCAGGGCACGCGGCCGTTTCGTTGAGCGAGCGGGCCCGCGTCCGCTGGAAATCGGATCAACCGCAGCACACGGCCCGGCGCCCGTCGCGCGCCTGCCGTTCGGCTTCGGCGAGCTTCATCGCGCAGAACGCGGCGGCTTCGGCCTCGGCCTCGGCCGCGGCGCCCGCCGCATGGGAGCCACGCGCCGGGGCGCAATTCTTGGGGCGGTGAAGCAGTCGATTCATGGCTGCAATCCTTCACTTCCGTTTCGATGACGCGGACTGCGCGGCCACGAGGCCTCGCGCCGCTTTCGGTTTCGGTGCGCAGGCGGAGGGCCCGCACGCCGCTTGTTCGCCGGAAACGAGGCCGCCGCAAATTTCAGGGCGGCCCTGGCAGCAATCATCCGTCAGGAACGTGATGAGCCGGCGCAGGCCCTCGAACTGCGCGGCGTAGATGATGCTGCGCGATTCGCGCCGCGAGGCGACGAGCCCGGCGCGCTCCAGAATCCCGAGATGGGTCGAGAGCGTGGAGGGCTGCACGGCCAGGCGCTCGGCGATGGCGCCCGCCGGCAGGCCGTTGGGGCCGGCCTGGACGAGCAGCCGCAGCGCCGCGAGGCGCGTGTCCTGCGAAAGAGCCTGAAAAGCTTCGAGGGCTTGGTTCGTTTCCATATTTTGATAAATACCAAAATATCGAATCGAAGTCAAGGCCCCGGACTTAGACGGGCGTTCGAGTTCCTGTCGTCCCCGCGAAAGCGGGGACCCATGCTTCAAGCAACGGGGCTTCGGTCAAGAAAAGCCGGGCGTGCGGATGCGCCGTTTGGGTCCCCGCTTTCGCGGGGACGACACGCACGGTGAGATTGCGGCGATCGGACGGCGGAGACTATTGCCGCCAGCTCGGATCCTTGCGGTCCAGCAGCCGCAGCAGCGCGGGCCATTCGCGCGTGTGCTCGTCCTTGCCGGTGCCGATCGCGGCGGCGCCGTCGTCCCACTGCTTCAGCGTGTGCTCGCACACTTCGGGCGTCGGCGGGCCGAAGGGCCGCCCGGTCGCCATCACGTCGAGCTGAAGCCGGCAGGCGATCTCGAGGTAATAGATGCGGCGGAACGCTTCCGAGATCGTGCGGCCGGTGGCGAGCAGGCCGTGATTGCGCAGGATCATCACGTCGTTCGTGCCGAGATTGGCGGCAAGGCGCGCCTGCTCGGCCGCGTAGACCGCGATGCCTTCGTAATCGTGATAGCCGATGCGGCCGTAGAACTGCAGGCCCTCCTGGTTCATCGGGATGAGGCCTTCCTTCATGCACGACACGGCGACGCCGGCGCGGCTGTGCGTGTGGATCACGCAATTCACGTCGGGCCGCGCGCGGTGCACGCAGGAATGGATGATGTAGCCGGCCTTGTTGACGTCGTGCTCGCCCGCGTCGACGACATTGCCGTCGAGATCGATCTTCACGAGGCTCGACGGCGTGATCTCGTCGTAAGAGAGGCCGAATTCGTTGATCAGGATGTGGTGCTCGGGCCCGGGCACGCGCGCCGTGATGTGATTGTAGATCAGCATCGCCATGCCGTGGTGATGCACGAGCCGGTAGCACGCGGCGAGATCGACGCGCGTCTTCCACTCGGCGTCGGACATGTGGCTCGGGCGGACGGCCGGGCGCGGCGAGACGACGTTCATCGGGAGCACTCCTGACGGGCGCGGAACGGCGAAACTATACGCGGGCGGCCCGGCGCTGGCTATCGCGGCGGCGCAACCCCGCCGCGCGGCCGCGCGAGCCGCTTCCGCCGCGCGCCGCGGCATGCTTAAAGCGCCGCGCACATCGCCGCCGGGGCCAGAATGTTCTTTCGCACCGACCAGAAGCACGGGCTGCCGCACAACCCGTTCAACGCGCTCGTGGCGCCGCGCCCGATCGGCTGGATCTCGACGCTCGACCGCGAGGGGCGGCCGAACCTGGCGCCCTATTCGTTCTTCAACGGCGTTTCGTACACGCCGCCGCAGGTGATCTTCTCGGGCGGCCAGCGCCCGGCGCGCCGCGGCGAGACCGTGCCGATGAAGGACAGCGTGATCAACGCGCGCGAAACCGGCGAATTCGTCGTCAACATCGCCACCTGGGCACTGCGCGACGCAATGAACGCCACCTCGGCGCATTTTCCCGCCGACGTCGACGAGTTCGACGTGGCCAAGCTCACCAAGGAAAAATCCGAGCTGGTGAAGCCGCCGCGGGTGAAGGAAAGCCCGGTGCATCTCGAATGCCTCACCGTGGCCGTGTACCCCACGCTGTCGGTGCCGGGCTATGCGCCGAACCTGATCGTGCTCGGCAAGGTGATCGGCATCCACATCGACGAGAGCGTGCTGACCGACGGCATCGTCGACCAGAAGAAGCTCAGGCTGATCGCGCGGCTCGGCGGGCACGACTACACGCGCGTCGACGAAGTGTTCACGATGCGGCGGCCGGATTAGCGGCGATGGCCAAGCTCGTGCCGAAGCCGCACGCGCTGATCCTGGTTTGCGGCGCACCGGGCGCCGGGAAATCCACCCTGGCGCGCGCGCTGATGTGCCGGCTGGCGGGCGCGTGGCTGAACAGCGACGCGGTGATCGAGCCGCATTTCCCGCACGACCGCGACAGCGCCGCGTTCAAGCGCGCGCGGCCGGATTTCTTCGAAGGCCTCTATGCGCTGGCGCAGATGAATCTCGAGGCCGGCAACACCGTTCTGCTCGACGTGCCGCACGTCACCCAGATGCGCGACGCCGCGTGGCGCCGGCGCATGCAGGCGATGGCGCGCACCGCCGGCGCGCGGCTCGTCGTGCTGAAATGCGTGGCCCGCGCCGAGACGCTGAAACGCCGCGTGCGCACGCGCAACGCGCGGCGAGACGCCGTGAAGCTCGGCCGCTGGGACGCGCACATGGCGGAACACCCGCCCGATTTCGCGGTGCCTCTCCCCCACGCCGTGATCGACATGGAACAGCCGCTCGGCCGCGCGGCGCGGGCGGCGCTGGATCACATTCGCGCGGCCCTGGCGCCGTAGGGGCGCGCGGCGCGCGCCCAGCTGCCCCGCGAGGAGCCGCGCGCGCGCTCGGCGGGCGCGCGCAGCGCGCCCCTACGCGTTCCCCGCCGAGAGGTACTCCACGCTCTGCATCTCCATCAGCCGCGAGACCGTGCGGCGGAATTCCTGCGCGTGCTCGCCAGCGGGATGGATTTCCTGCGGCGGCACGGCGGCGGAGCAGACGAGCTTGATCTTGCGCTCGTAGAGCACGTCGATGAGCGTGGCGAAACGCTTCACCGTATCGCGGCGCTCGGGCTGGAGGCGCGGGATATCGGCCAGGATCACGGTGTGGAACGCGTTGGCGATCGCGATGAAATCGGTGGGGCCGAGCGGCTGCTCGCAGAGATCGGCGAAGCGGAAGCGCGCCACGCCCTTGGCCGAGGCCGGCACCGGCACGCGGCGGCCCATGACGCTGAGGAAATCGGGGGCGCTCGGCGCGTTGTCGGTGAGATCGCGGAACGCCCGGTCCAGCGCGCGGTCGGCCGCCGGCCCGAGCGGCACGTGATAGACCTTCATCGTCATCAGCCGCGCCATGCGGTAGTCGATGCGGCCTTCGAGGTGGAGCACGTCGAGCTTCTGCTTGATGAGGGCGATGAACGGCAGGAACAGTTCGCGTTGCAGCCCGCCCGAATAGAGCTCGTCGGGCGGCCAGTTCGAGGTGGCGACGACGATGACGCCCTCCGCGAACAGCGTCTCGAACAGGCGCCCCAGCAGCATCGCGTCGGCGATGTTGACGACGTGCAGTTCGTCGAAGCACAGCAGCCAGGTCTCGGCGGCGATGTCGCGGGCGATCGCGGGCAGAAGATCGTCCACGCGCTTGTCTTGCGCGGTGCGCAGCGCGTGCAGGCGCGCGTGGATCTCGAGCATGAATTCGTGGAAATGCACGCGGCGCTTCTTTTCCAGCGGCGCGCCGGCGAAGAAGAGGTCCATCAGCATCGACTTGCCGCGGCCCACGTCGCCGAAAATGTAGAGGCCGGCGGGCGGCTCCTCGGCCCGGCGCGCGAGGCCGAAACGCTCTTTCCACGAGCCGGGCTGGCGCGGGCGATAGCCTTTGAGCGCATGGCAGAGCGATTGCAGCTTCTCGGCCGCCAGCTCCTGCGCCGGATCGCCGGTGAGCGCGCCCCCGGCGACGCGGGCGCGATAGGCGAGCAGCGGGCCCTGGCTCGCTTCGGCATCCATCGCGGCGCGGCCGCCGGCAGCCAGATCGTGCGGCACTATTTGACGAGGCAGACCGGCACGCGGCAGCGCGCGATCACGTCTTGCGCCACCGAGCCGAGCAGCACGCCGGCGATGCCGGTGTGGCCGCGCGTGCCCATCACGACCATCGCCGCGCCGGTTCGATCCGCGAATTCGGACACGATCTGGCCGGGCCGGCCGACGCTGATGTGCTTCTCGCACGGCATGCCGGCGTCGGCCGCGATCTTGAGGCCGCTCGCCAGCGCCTTCTCGCCCTCTTCCCGGTGATAGGAGTCGATATCGGCCTTGCGCACG
>CAZUYG010000205.1:0-6258 GCA_964624265.1 uncultured Candidatus Odyssella sp. | reverse complement strand
TGAACGACGTTTCGCTCGAAGTGAAGCGCGGCGAGGTCGTCGGCATCGTCGGCGAATCGGGTTCCGGCAAATCGGTGACGGCCTCGGCCGTGATGGGCCTGCTGCCGAAGGGTCAGCTCGCGGTCACCGCGGGCTCGGTGCGCCTCGTCGGCGAGGACATCACGCGGGCCGGCCGCGCGCGCCTGCGCGCGCTACGCGGCAGCCGCATGTCGATGATCTTCCAGGAGCCGATGACGGCCCTCAATCCGGTGCATCCAGTCGGGCGCCAGATCGAGGAAGTGCTGCGCTGCCACCGCTGGAAGGGCGACGCGAAAAAACGCGTGCTCGACCTGATGGCCGACGTGCATCTGCCCGATCCCGGCAAGATCTATCATGCCTATCCGCATCAGCTTTCCGGCGGGCAGCGCCAGCGCGTGATGATCGCGATGGCGCTGATCCTCGAGCCGGCGCTGCTGATCGCCGACGAGCCGACCACGGCGCTCGACGTGACGACCCAGGCGCAGATCCTGTCGCTGCTCAAGGACCTGCGCACCGAGCACGGCACCGGCGTTCTTTTCATCACGCACGATTTCGGCGTCGTGGCCGACATCGCCGAGCGCGTGGCCGTGATGAAGGACGGCCTCGTCGTGGAGACCGGCACGGCCGACGAGGTGCTGCGCTCCCCGCGCGAGGACTACACCAAGATGCTGATCGCGGCGGTGCCCAAGCTCGTGCCGCGGCCGGCGCGCGCCGCGGCGGGAGAACGCGTGCTGGAGACCGTCGGCGTCAGCAAGTATTTCGCGGGCGGCGGCATGCTCCAGCCGCGCCGCGAGGTCCGCGCGGTCGACCGGGTCGATCTCACGCTGCGCCGCGGCGAGACGCTCGGCATCGTCGGCGAGTCGGGCTCGGGCAAATCGACGGTCGCGCGCTGCGTGGCGCGCTTCGTCGATCCCACCGGCGGCGCCATTCTGATCGACGGCGAGGACATCGCCGCACTGCCGCGCGAGAAGCTGCGCGACGTCCGCCGCCGCGTGCAGATGATTTTCCAGGACCCCTACCGCTCGCTCAATCCGCGCCGCACGGTCGGCCAGTCGATCGTCGAGGGGCCGATGAATTACGGGCTTTCGCGCGCCGAGGCGATGAAGCGGGCGCGCGAACTCGTGGAAACGGTCGGCATTTCCGGCAATGCGCTCGACCGCTACCCGCACCAGTTCTCCGGCGGCCAGCGCCAGCGCCTCTGCATCGCGCGCGCGCTCGCGATGGAGCCCGAGCTGCTGATCGCCGACGAGGCCGTGTCGGCGCTCGACGTGTCGGTGCAGGCGCAGGTGCTGACGCTGCTGGAGGACATCCGCGACCGTTTCAACCTTGCCATGCTGTTCATCACGCACGATCTTCGCGTGGCTGCGCGGCTGTGCGACCGCATCGCCGTGATGCAGCGGGGCCGCGTCGTGGAAACCGGCGCCACCGCCGAGATTTTCGCCGCGCCACACCACGAGTATACGCGCGCCTTGTTCGCCGCCATTCCCGGGCGCCAGCGATGGGGCGCCGCGACCGACGTCAGGAGCACCGCATGACCGCCTTCCGCGAATACGCGAATTACGACGGGCTCGGCCTTGCCGAGCTGGTACGGCGGAAGCAGGTGACGGCGCCCGAGATCCTCGACGCGGCGCTGGCGC
Organism: uncultured Candidatus Odyssella sp.; assembly: GCA_964624265.1. Classification (GTDB taxonomy): domain Bacteria; phylum Pseudomonadota; class Alphaproteobacteria; order Bin65; family Bin65; genus SBBV01. Next base: position 4,603 of record CAZUYG010000205.1, on the reverse strand, counting down.
GCATCGCGGCGCTCAACCCGAAGGTCGGCTGCGTCCCGCTGCGCATGGACGACATGGCGCGCCAGCAGCTCGCTGCCGGCCGCGTCTACGGCCCGTTCTTGGGCGTGCCGTTCTTGCTCAAGGACCTTTATCTCCAGCTCAAGGGTTCGCCGCTCACGAATGGCAGCCGCCTCTTCGACGGCATGACCTGTACGGTCGATTTCACGCTGGCGGAGCGCTATCGCGCGGCCGGCTTCATCTTCGCCGGACGCACGACCTCGCCCGAGTTCGGCCTCAACATGGCCAGCGAACCGGTCAATCTCGGGCCGGCACGCAATCCGTGGAACCTCGCTCATTCGCCGGGCGGCTCTTCGGGCGGCGCCGCGGCGGCCGTGGCGGCGGGAATGGTGCCGCTTGCCCACGCGACCGACGGGGGCGGCTCGATCCGCATTCCGGCGAGCAATTGCGGCCTCGTCGGCCTGAAGACGACGCGCGCGCGCAACCCGGCCGGGCCTCTCGTCGGCGAAGGCTGGGCCAGCCTTTCGGTCGCCCACGTCGTGTCGCGGACCGTGCGCGATTCGGCCGCCGCCCTGGACGCGACCGCCGGGCCGGCCGAAGGCGATCCTTACGCCTGCCCGGCGCCGGAGCGCTCGTTCCTCGCCGAGGTCGGCCGCGATCCGGGCCGGCTGCGCATCGCGCTGCAAACGAAGCCCAACAACGGCGTCCCGGTGCATCCGGAGTGCGTCGCCGGCGCGACGAAGGCGGCGAAGCTCTGCGAAAGCCTCGGCCACCATGTGGAGGAGGCTTCGCCCGAATACGACCACGACGCGCTCTACGAGGCGCTCTGGGTGCTGGCCGCGGCCGGCATCGCGGCCACGGTGGAGATGCGCCTGAAGCAACTCGGCAGGCCGCTGAAACCGGACGATCTCGAGCCCGCCACGCACGCGCTCTACCGCAAAGGCGCGACGCTGCCGATCTGGCATTACACGCGCTGCGTCAACGCCGTGCACCTGATCGGACGCCGGATCGCGGCGTTCTACCGGAATTACGACGTCGCGATCACGCCGGTGACGGCAAACCCGCCGCTGCCGATCGGGGCGCGTCCGAACATGAACGAACCGGATTGGGAAAAATACGCGGCCGATCTCTATCAGCAGATCGCGTTCACGCCGGTCTACAACGTCGCCGGCGCACCCGCGATGTCGGTGCCGCTCCATTGGACTTCGGAGGGCCTGCCGGTGGGCGTGCAGCTCGGGGCCGCTTACGGCAACGAGGCCGTGTTGTTTCGCCTCGCCGCGCAGCTCGAGGCCGCGCAGCCCTGGTTCTCGAAGCGCCCGCCGCTCTGAGCGCATTCTCTGCTGCATTCAACGCTTCAGGAGATCGAGTCATGCTCAAAGGCAAGGTCGCGCTCGTTACCGGCTCCACCAGCGGCATCGGCCTCGCGATCGCGCGCGCGCTCGCGAAAGAGGGCGCCGACGTGATGCTGAACGGCTTCGGCGAGGCGCAGGCCGTCGAAAAGACGCGCGCCGGGTTGGAATCCGAGTTCGGCGTGAAGGTCGGCTGGAGCGGCGCCGATCTATCGCAGCCGGCCGCCGTGACGGGCCTCGTCGAATATACGGTGCGGCGGCTCGGCGGCATCGACGTTCTCTGCAACAACGCCGGCATCCAGCACACCGCTCCGATCGAGCGGTTTCCGCCCGAGAAATGGGACGCGATCATCGGCATCAACCTCTCCTCCGCGTTTCACGCGATGCGCGTCGCCGTTCCGCACATGCGGAAGAAGGGCTGGGGCCGCATCATCAATACCGCTTCGGTGCACGGCCTCGTGGCCTCGGTCGAGAAATCCGCCTACGTGGCGGCGAAGCACGGCCTCGTCGGCCTCACCAAGGTCGTGGCGCTGGAGACGGCGGGCAGCGGCATCACCTGCAATGCGTTCTGCCCCGGCTTCGTGCTGACCGACCTCATCCGGCCGCAAATCGAGGAAAAGGCGAAGAAGGCCGGCGGCGATTTCGCCGCGGGCACGCGCGAGCTGCTGGCCGACAAGCAGCCCTCGAAGCAGCTCGTCACCGTCGACCAGCTTGCGGCCTACATCGTGTTCCTGTGCTCCGATGCGGCGTCGCAGATCACCGGCACCGCGCTGCCGCTCGACGGCGGCTGGACCGCGCAGTAGCGGTCAGGACGCCGGTCCGCTGCCGGGCGCGGGCGTGGTTCCGGGCTTCGCGGCGGCCGCGGCCTTCTCTTTCTCCTTGGCCTCGTAATAGGCCGGCGTGAATTTGATCTCCCAGCGCTGATACAAGTCCTTGATCTTCTCGCTGAACCGCTGTTGCGGCGCGCGATTGGCCCGGTCGTAGTGCGTCTCGTAGCTCCGCACGACCGAATCCATCACGGGCACCCGCGCAAGAACGCGCACGGCGGGCCGCAGAGCAGCGCCGAATGCCGTGTCGATGGCCACGATCGTCGCGTTGATCGCATTGCCCATCGCCCGCCAGGCGCGGTCCAAGCCCCATGCCGCCACCGAACGATCGCAGGCGGCCTCGATCTGGCCGAAGCGGTAGCCGACCTTGTCGACGAAACGCAGATTCGCGACGAAGCGCCATGCGCGCGCCGCGGCCTGCATGATCGGATGCTTCTTCGCCTGCGGCCATGCCGCGGGATAGGCGGGCAGCATCAAGAGCTTGCTCTTCGCCAAGACCGCCGCGACGACGTGGAAGATTTGCATCCATTTCGGCAGCGTCGCCGCGTCGGCGATGAGCCAGGCGTGCACCGCCGTCGCCGCCGTGAACGAGACCGGAATCCAGATCAGCGAAAACAGGATCACCAGCAGTGCGCCACCGGGCGAGAGCCTGCGGCAGGTCCGGAAGGTCCAGGCCATGCCGTCTTCGAACAGGTGATGCACCCATTCTTCGAACGCCTTGAAGCTGATCTTGCGGCGCAGCCAGGACCAGGCGCGCGCCACTGCCTCGCGCCAGGCCTGGCGCCGTATGCCCGGCAGCGGCAGAAACCTGATGATGAAGCGCAGCAGCGCCGACACGCCGTCGCCCAGAATGCGCACCGTGAACATCAGGAAGCGCACGATCTGCAGCAGGATCGGGAAGATGAAATCGACGACGTGGACCAGCAGTTCCCAGGCCCAGCGTGCGAGCGTCTTGAGCGCCACCCCGAGCGCCGCCAGCGGCAGGATAAGGGCATCATCGGCCGCCGCGCCGTAACGCCGCCAGGCGGTGGCGGACCTGCTTTCGTCCTGCACGTCCTTGCTCCTTGCCGGCGCGCGGCCGGCCCGAACGCACTTTATCGCGGCCGCCGGGGCGTTGGCGCGCCCCAAATGCGGCAAAAATCCGGAAAATTTACCGAAGCTTTACGTCCGCCTAACCGATGCTTTACCGGCGGCGCGTATGGTTTTCCCCGCGAGCACAGCTATCGCAGACGTGAAAACGATCCGCGATGCGTGTTTCCTCCCTGACATGCGCCTTGACCGCGGCGCGGGCCCCCTCCCCCCGCCGCGGTCTTTTTCTTTTCAGGGTGCGGCGGCCAGCGGCGTGAGCACCCGGCGCAACACCTCGGGCAGCGGAACCGGCTTGCGCGAAGCGCGATCCACATACACGTGGACGAAATAGCCGGTAGCGGCGGGGTCGTCCTCGCCCTGCCGGAAGATGCCGATTTCGTAGCGCACCGAAGTGTTGCCGAGCCGCCCCACGCGCAGTCCCGCGTCGATCGTTTCGGGATAGGTGAGCTCCTTCCGGAACGTGCAAAGGCTTTCGACCGCGAGGCCGATGACCGTGCTCTTCGCGATATCGAGCGCGCCGCGTTCGATCAGGTAGGTGTTCACCACGGTGTCGAAATACGAATAGTAAACGACGTTGTTGACGTGGCCGTAGATGTCGTTGTCGCCCCAGCGCGTCGGAATCTTCTGGAAATGCCGATAGCGCGCGCGGGTTTCGGCCGGTTTCGCATCGTTCATCGCATCATGCCTTCGCCAGGCTGCGAATCGCGGAGGCGGCCGCGATCTTGCCTTCGCCGGTATATTGCTCGTGGTTCGCCTCGATCTCGGCCATGCGGTAAAGATAGTTCACCATCATGCCGCAGGACTGGGCGAGGCCCTTGGCCGACGTGTCGGCCAGCCAGTCGAGCTGCTCGATGCGCGCGCCGTTGGAAAGATGGAAATGCGCGACCGGATCGAGCGCCCTTCCGTCCGCGCGCTTCTCGTTGACGAGGTAGCGCGCGACGAGTCGCATCAGCGGGGCCTCGAGCGCGCCGGCGAGCACGCGGTTGCGGTGCCATTCCGGATTGCGGACGAGCGCCAGCGGATGCTGGCTGCCGTCGCCGCGCTTCGGCAGCGCGCGCTTTTCCGCCGGCGTCAGCAGCGAATCGCCGTCGAGCGCTTTCAGCCATTTGGCGAAGCCGGGGATCGGCGAAAGCGTCGCGAAGCGCTTGAGCTGCGGAAATTCGCCCGCGAGCCGTTCGACGACCTGTTTGATCAGGAAATTGCCGAAGCTGATGCCGGCCAGGCCCTTCTGCGCGTTCGAAATCGAGTAGAAAATCGCCGTGTCGGCCTTGCCGGGATCGAGCACCGGCGCGTTGGGGTCGAGCAGCGGCTGGATCGCGCCGGCGATGCCGTCGGTCAGCG